>CABUVH010000223.1 GCA_902494935.1 uncultured Collinsella sp. | reverse complement strand
CGCCCAGGCCGGTGACCACGTGGTCGCCCAGAAGACCATCTACGGCGGTTCCTACAACCTGCTGGAGCATACGCTCTCCCAGTTTGGCGTCGAGACCACGTTTGTCGATGCCCATAACCTGGAAGAGGTCGAGGGTGCCATCAAGGACAACACCACGGTCATCTATCTCGAGACGCTCGGCAACCCCAACTCCGACATCCCCAACATCGACGCCATCTCCGAGATCGCCAAGAAGCACGGTCTGCCGGTTGTCGTCGACAACACCTTCGGCACCCCGTATCTGCTCCGTCCGCTGGAGCATGGTGCCAATATCGTCGTCCACTCCGCAACCAAGTTCATCGGCGGCCACGGCACCTCGCTGGGCGGTGTGATCGTCGACGGCGGTAACTTCGATTGGAAGGCGAGCGGAAAGTACGCCCAGATTGCTGAGCCCAACCCCTCCTACCACGGTGTCTCGTTTGCCGAGGCTGCCGGTCCCGCCGCCTTTGCAACCTATGTCCGCGCTATCCTGCTGCGTGACGAGGGCGCTTGCATCAGTCCGTTCAACGCCTGGGTCCTGCTCCAGGGCACCGAGACTCTGTCGCTGCGCGTTGACCGTCATGTCGAGAACACCAAGAAGGTCGTTGAGTTCCTGGCTGGTGACAGCCACGTCGCCAAGGTGAACCACCCGAGCCTGCCTGAGCACCCCGATCACGAGCTCTATCAGAAGTACTTCCCCAACGGCGGTGCCTCGATCTTTACCTTTGAGATTAAGGGTGGCCAGGAGGCAGCTTGGAAGTTCATCGATCATCTGCAGGTGTTCTCGCTGCTCGCCAACGTGGCCGACGTCAAGTCGCTCGTCGTGCACCCGGCTACCACCACGCACTCCCAGCTCTCTGCCGAGGAGCTCGCCGAGCAGAACATCACGCCCTCCACGATCCGTCTTTCCATCGGTACCGAGAACGCCGAGGATATCATTTGGGATCTGAAGCAGGCCTTCGCCGCGCTGGACGAGTAAGGCGACTTGTGCAAGGACCCCTTGCGACTCGATAGGTATAACTGCATAAAATGCCTGCTCAAGGCGCCTGTGCGAACAATGGTTGCACAGGTGCCTTTTTTGCATAGAGAGGGTGCAAAAACAGGGTTTTTGGCACGCTTTATGCATTCGAGTTGTGGAAAACTCCTGTTAAGAGGATGTGAGTTTTACGCAATTGACGTGCGCCTTTTGAGTAAAACCGCAGGTCGCGATTTGCTCGGGGTACTATGCAGCGCGATCGAATCACACGCAGCTCAAACGCAGCAAAAACGCACTACGGAGGTTTCCAGCTACATGAGGATCGATTCACGAAAACCGAAAGCCGCCGCCCTTTCCGCCGCTCTGACCGTGGCACTTTTGGCGGGCGCCGGTGCAACTGATGCCCACGCCGCAACACTGTCCGATACGGTTGGATCTACTCCGTCCGAGACGACGCTGGTGCAGCCCGTTGACTATCGTGGCGATGGTTATGGTTCCATGCAGGAGTGGAACGCCTCGATGGAGGCCAAGCGCGATTCCCTGGAGATGCGCGCTCAGATCATCATGAATATGTATGGCGACTATGCCACCGATGACGAGCGCGCTGTG
>CABUVH010000222.1 GCA_902494935.1 uncultured Collinsella sp. | reverse complement strand
TTAAGTTTGTCGCGAGTTCCGCACGCAAAGGAAAGCACTTAATGTGCTTTCCGTCTTGCGCAGGACTGTAGAGCAGCAAACTTAACCCCCGCCCTCAGCCCCGGAAGCCCTCCCGGATGGCCCCAAAAAATTTTTCAAAAAAGTTGTTGCGCGCCGGACAGACTTCTGTGTATACTAATCCCCGCAGCGCACGCGAGCGGAAACAAACGCGAACGTCTGCCTGGGGAGTTAGCTCAGTTTGGTTAGAGCGCCGGCCTGTCACGTCGGAGGTCGCGGGTTCGAGCCCCGTACTTCCCGCCAACGCAATTAAAGCCACGTCTTCGGACGTGGCTTTTTGCGTTTGATGCACTTTGTTTCGATAGAACGATCGCCCTGGTGCATCTTCGCCCAGAATCCTCGCGCCTTCGGGAACGCAAGTAAAATCCAATAAGTATATCTGTCTGAACAACAGCTTTGTTGCGCAACACCTGTTCAACGAGACAGGGGGTTAGGTTATACTAAATTGCACTGTGCGCCGCATCTGATGCATTTCGCTCCAAGCGCGGCACTCAGTGGATATCCGATTTACCATTTGGATGTCCTGGCGGTCATTTAGCGTCTCGACACAAGCTCGGCCCCGGAGCTCGTTCGAGCTGTTCGTATTCCTTGAAAGGGGAAAAATGGACATATCGAGGAAGACTGATTACGCCCTTCGTATGCTGGCGATGCTTGCCGAGGATCCGGAGTGTTTGCTTTCTGTTCGCACCGCTGCCGAAGAGGTCAATGTCCCGTATTCGTTTGCCCGCTCGATTCAGCACGGTTTGGTCCAGGCCGGTATTGTGGAGAGCCTGCGTGGCGTCCACGGTGGCATGCGTCTCAAGGTCAGTCCGGACGACGTCACTATCCGCCAGGTCGTCGAGGCCGTTCAGGGTCCTATGGTTATGAACGATTGCACCGCGCCCGATGGTGACTGTGCGCGCATGGGCGCGTGCTGCTATCATCCCCTGTGGGCCGGAGCCCAGGCGTTGATGCGCGACTACCTCGATTCCGTTTCGCTCGGCGACATCGTCGCTCACCGCCAGTTCCCGGCCGTCGATCCCAAGTTCGCCGACCGCGAAGCGTTTCCCGAGTACGCCACCTGCGCGTGCGCTTACCGGGAGGAATAGCGCCGCATAAGGAGCATAGCCATGATTCAGGACCCCTTTCGTTCGATGATTCGTTCGGAAGGGGTCCTGCGTTATCGCGACCTTCCGTGGCGCCGAACGCGCGACCCGTATATCATCTGGCTCTCCGAGGTCATGCTGCAGCAGACACAGGTGCCGCGCGTGGAGGCGCGCATGCCGGCGTGGCTCGATCGCTTTCCGACTGTCCAGGCTCTCGCCCAGGCCGCGCCTTCGGATGTTTTGGACGCTTGGCAGGGGATGGGCTACAACCGACGCGCTCTGGCGCTTCACGGGGCCGCTCAGCGCGTTGTAGAGGACTGGGGCGGGGAGTTTCCGCGTGAGACGCGTGACTTGGTCGCTCTGCCTGGTATTGGCCCGGCAACGGCGCAGGGTATCCGGTCGTTTGCGTTTGATCTTCCGGGCGTGTATCTGGAGACCAACGTGCGCACGGTCTTTTTGCATCATTTCTTTCCCGATGTGCCGGCCGTTCCCGATCGCGAGTTGGTGCCGCTGATCCAAGCCGCCTGTCCGGCGGCCCCTGGTGCGGCGACCGACGAGATCGCGCCCTTTGCCGTTCCTCAAGACGATGCCGACACGCCGCGTGCGTGGTATTACGCGCTGCTAGATTATGGCGCATATCTTAAGAAGACACTGCCCAATCCGTCCAGGCGCTCGGCGGGCTATAGCCGTCGGTCCAAGTTTGAG
>CABUVH010000221.1 GCA_902494935.1 uncultured Collinsella sp. | reverse complement strand
TTTCACGTCACCTTGTCTCAAATGCGGCCCGCTCGCTGTCGTTGCCAAAACATCGGCGCTTCCGTGGTTGGCACTTGGGGACGTTCCTTTTGTGCCGGCACTTTGGGGCACTCCTTGTCATCGGTGCAAAGTAACCTGCCCCCATTGCGCCAAGCGGCGTGTGCCGTTAAGCGGAGAGGCGTATTGTTGACCCATCGTTTGGGCATACAATGGCTATTGGTTTGCTGCGGTGAAGGCCTGTCCGCTCCGCAGCCTTTTTCTACGGTTAAAGGAGTATGTATGTCCGTTGAGGTCATGAGGACTGTGATCGAGGCCGCCGAGGGCCGCGTGCCCGTCGACACGCTGTTTACCAATGCGCAGATCGTCGACGTGTATGGCCAGCGTGTGGCGCCCGGTAGCGTTGCCGTCAAGGACGGTGTGATCGTCGGCGTGCTCTACGATGGTCGCGACGATGCCGCTGGCACCTACGAGGCAACTGAGGTCATCGACTGCCAGGGTCGCTATCTCGCTCCCGGTTTTATTGATGGGCATCTGCATATCGAGTCTTCGAACATCCGTCCCGCCGAGTATGCTCGCATGGCCGCGACGCGCGGTACTACCACCGCCATTGCCGACAGCCACGAGATTGCCAATGTTGCCGGTCTCGACGGCTTGCGCTTTATGATCGAGGACGGCCGCCGCGCACCCATCTCCATCAAGTACATGATGCCTTCGTGCGTGCCCGCGCTGCCCGACGAGCAGGCCGGTGCCGTTATTTCGGCTGCCGATATGCAGGCGTTTTTTGCCGAGCATCCGGGCGATGTCTTTGGTCTGGGCGAAATGATGAACCTGCCGGGCGTCTTTATGGCCGACCCCGAGACCTGCGCTCGCATCGATGCTGCCAACCAGACGCCGTCCAAGCAGGTTGACGGCCACGCGCCGCTCGTTGCCGGAAAGGACCTCAACGCCTATGCCGCAGCGGGCATTATCGCCGACCACGAGTCGACGATTCCCGAGGAGGCGCTCGACAAGCTATCCCGCGGCATGTACGTGATGCTGCGTGAGGGCACGTGCAGCCACGACCTGGCCAATTTGTCCCCGATGCTGCTGGAGAATCCAGCGCGCGCCCGCCGCTGCTGCTTTGCGACTGACGACCGTGCCCCTTCCGATGCGCTTGCAACCGGCATGATCGACAATGCCTGCCGCGTGGCGATTGAGGCCGGTATCGACCCGGTGGTCGCCATCTCCATGGCGTCCCTCTCCACGGCCGAGGCGTTTGGCCTGGATCACGGCTGCCGCGACCCGCACGAGCTCCGCGGTGCGATTGCCCCGGGCAAGCGTGCCGACCTGCTGGTGCTCAACGACCTGACGTTTGCCGCGGCTCCGCATCGCGTATATGCCGCCGGTGCCCTGGTGGCGCAGGACGGCACCTTTGTGGGCGAGATCGCACCCGAGATGGCCGAGGTTGCGGCCCTTGCCGATGAGCTGCGCGCCTCCGTTAAGCTGCCGAATCTTTCGCTCGACGTATTCGACTATGCCTTTAAGCCGGGCGAGGCCGTGATTGACGTGGTGCCGGGCAAGGCCATCACGGGCATGGTTCGTCCCGAGACTGACGAGGACTTGCGCCGCATTATGCTGATCGAGCGTCACGGCCGCGGCGTGTCGCTGCAAGCCGAGGGCGCCGACGGCGATGGTCCTGCGGGCCTGGGTCTTGTTGGCAAGCACATCGGTCGCGGCTGGGTGCGCGGTTTCACCATCACGGGTGGCGCCATTGCCTCTACGATCGGCCACGACTCGCACAACGTGTGCGTGGTGGGCGACAACGCCGCCGATATGATGGCCGCCGTTGAGGCCGTGGGCCAAGGTGGTCACGTGCTGGTGCGCAACGGCGAGGTCGTGGCGCGCATTCCGCTGGCGCTCGGTGGTCTTATGAGCGAAGGCACGG
>CABUVH010000220.1 GCA_902494935.1 uncultured Collinsella sp. | reverse complement strand
GATGTTGCTCGCTTCGATGTTGCGGGCGGTGCTGCGGATGCTGCGTCCGTGGCTGCCAGCTCTGTTGCTTCGACCAAGAAGGAGGCGTAAGTGCCATGGGTAAGCCCGGTGCTTTTCTTGATATCGATCGCGTGACCCACGAGCTGCGCCCCGTGGAGGAGCGCAGCCGCGATTTCGATCCGCTGTACGTGGAGCTCGACGACGATGCGCGCCGTGCCCAGGCGAGCCGCTGCATGATGTGTGGTGTGGCGTTTTGTCAGATGGGCGCGAGCTTTGGCAAGGCACGCCCGAGCGGCTGCCCGCTGCACAACCTGATTCCCGAGTGGAATGAGCTGGTGTACCGCGGCCGCTGGGATGAGGCTGCCGAGCGCCTGTCGCTCACCTCGCCCATGCCCGAGTTTACGAGTCGCGTGTGCCCGGCGTTGTGCGAGGCCGCGTGCAACCTGGGTTCGGTCGATGGCCAACCCACGACGATCCATGACAACGAGCGTGCGATCAGCGACCATGAGTGGGCCAACGGCGGTCCGCGCCGCTTTGAGCCGGCAGGGGAGGGCGCGCCCACGGTTGCCGTGGTGGGCTCTGGTCCTGCTGGTCTGGCGGCAGCATGGGAGCTTGCGCGTCGCGGTGCCCGCGTGACGGTGTTTGAGCGTGACGACCGCCCGGGCGGCCTGCTCATGTACGGCATTCCCAACATGAAGCTCGAGAAGTCCGTGGTCGAGCGTCGCGTGGCACTTATGCGCGAGCTGGGCATTGTGTTCGAGCTGGGTGCTGACGTTACGAACCCTGCGGTGGCGGCCAAGCTCAATGGCTTTGACGCCGTCGTGGTGGCTGCCGGTGCTCGCGCCCCGCGTGGGCTGGCTGCTGAGAATATTGACGCACCCGGCGTGGTGTATGCCGTGGACTACCTGACGGCCTCGACCGTCTCGGTGCTCGATGGCGGCGAGCCTGTCGTCGATGCACACGGCCTGGACGTCGTGGTCATTGGCGGCGGCGATACCGGTAACGACTGCGTGGGCACCGCGGTACGTCAGGGTGCGCGCAGCGTGCGCCAGTTTGAGTTCTTGCCGGCGGCGCCTGATGCGCGCGCGGCGAGCAACCCCTGGCCGCAGTGGCCAAACGTTAAGAAGACCGACTACGGCCAGCAGGAGGCCATCGCTGCCATGGGCGGCGAGATGCGCGCTTGGGGCGTGGATACGCTCGAGGTGCTGCTGGACAAGAAGGGCGCGGCAGCGGGCCTGCGCGTGGTCGATCTGGATTGGTCGGCCGGCAAGCCCGAGCGCATCGCGGGCTCCGAGCACGAGGTGCCGGCCCAGCTGGTGCTCATCGCCTGCGGCTTTACGGGCCCAGAGCACGGTGTGTTCGACGCCGTTGGCGTGCCCGTTGCCACTGCTGGTCGTCTGCTGCCGGTGATGGCCGCCGAGGGCTCGCATCTTGCGGCGCGTGTTGGCGGCGTCGCTGTGGATGCCGCGCCGGTGTATGTTGCCGGTGACGCTCGTAACGGCAGCTCGCTCGTGGTGAACGCTATGGCCGACGCCCTGGCCTGCGCTGCCGAAGTCGCCGACGCGCTGGAGCTGTAAGGCGGCTGTCCACAGCTGAATCGTCAAGGGCTGTCCCCGAATGCCGGCCCAAAAGGAACGTCCCCAAGTGCCGGCAGCTGGGGACGTTCCTTATGTGCCGGCATTCGGGGACACTCCTTGCGAGTTCGCAGGCGACTTTGTCATTTGCCGACGTGCAAGTGTTCATTCGTCGACGTTTGCGACTGTGCTACTCTGCTCTTTCTGTGGTGGTAGCGGGCGTTTGCCTCAAATGAGTGAACTGACTGTCTATATCTACCTGCACTGATAATTGTTCTCGGGGGAAGCGGGCACTGCGGGGGCGCGTCAACAGCGCGCGATTTCCGCGTCGCAGCGCTACCCTGATGCTGAACGCCGGGACGATGACCCACT
>CABUVH010000219.1 GCA_902494935.1 uncultured Collinsella sp. | reverse complement strand
GCAGAGAGGTAAACCTCGGTTTTGCCGGAGCCGGTGACGCCGTCGACCAGTACCACATCACCGTGAGCGTCCAGGCGTGCGCGCTCAATCTGCGCGAGGGCTTGCCGTTGGCCGCTGGTAAGTGCCACCGGGGCCTTGCCACTCGCCGAGGACAGCGTGGTCTGCTCGCTGCAGCCACGCCACGCACGGCGCTCCTCCACCACCACGACGCCGCGTTTTTCGAGCGCCTTGATGGTCGCCGACATACTGTTGTAGAGCAGGTTGAGGTCGCGCGTCGTGACCGGGCCGCATTGGAGCGCCTCGATGAGCTGACGCTGACGGACCGCGGTCTTGGGCGGCGTGTAGTCGAAACCCTCGGGCGTGAGCATGACCCAGCGGTTTTGAATGGGTTTGACGGCGGGGCGCTCAACCGTCCATTCCCCATCATCGCCCTTTACGACCCGCGGACTTCCACCCGGGGGCAAGAACAGGCGCAGGCACTCGGAAAGCGTTGCGACGTACTCGCGACTCATCCAGCGCGCAATGCGTGCGGCCTCGGCGGTAAAGAGCGGCTTGCTGAGGATAGCCTCGATAGGCTTGATGCGCGCGGGATCGAGAGCGTCATTACCTTGCAGGTCGGCCAGCTCGGGCGCGATGTCGACGATGTATCCAGCGGCCGCACGGTTGCCAAAATGAACTAGGACGGTGGAGCCGATCTGGACATCGATGGCGAGTGACTGCGGAATGCCGTAGGCAAACGGTTCGGACAGCGCACGGGTCGGGATGTCGAGGACAACGCTCGCATAGGCGGCGACGGGCTCGGGTGCGGGCTCGGGCCGCGCCGGAGCGGCGACAGGAGCCGCGGACTTCGGAGCTTCCTTAGGTTCCGGTGAACCAAACAGCGAAAGTTGCTCGGCCATGGCCCCAGCACCTCCTATCCCATACGTCTACAGAAACAAGAGCCCCGCTCGGGGTGAACGGGGCTCGGATACATGCGTTTACGCAGCTGCTACAGCGCCATCGTGCGGGCGCGGTCGATGCGCGCCAGGCAGTCGTCGCGGCCGACGAGCGCCATGGTCTCGCCCAGCGGGGGGCTCACCATGTTGCCGCAGACGGCGACGCGCACAGCTTGGAACACCACGCGCTTCTTGAGGTCCATCTGCTCGGGCAGCGGCTCAAGCGCGGCGTCGATGTTGGCAGCCGTCCACTCGTCCACGCCCTCGAGCGCGGCCTTGGCGGCGTCCAGAATGGCACCCATGCCTTCCTTGGCCAGGCCCTTGTTGACAGACTTCTCGTCATACTCGAGCGTCTCGGCCGTAGCAAAGATGGGGGCGGCGACGGTCACGGCGTCGGCCGGCATCTTGGTGCGCGGCTTGACGATGGCAGCAAGCGCATCGATCCAATCCTCGCCGTACTCAACATTACCCTCGATGAGACCCGCCTCGTGCAGCTCGGGGACCATGATCTCGTCGGCAAACTGAGCATCGGACATGCCGTTGATGTATTCGGCATTGACCCAGTCGAGCTTCTTGGGGTCGAAGGTCGCCGGGTTCTTGGAGATGCGGTCGAGCGAGAACTTGCTGGCCAGGACATCGCGCGGGATGATCGTGGTCTCTCCGTCGAGCGACCAGCCGAGCAGCGCCAGGTAGTTGACGAAGGCGTCGGACAGATAACCGGCGTCGCGGTACTCCTCCACCGAGGTGGCGCCATGGCGCTTGGAGAGCTTCTTGCCGTCGGCGCCCAGAATCATGGAGATGTGGGCGAATGTGGGCACGGGCGCGCCGAGGGCCTCGTAAACCATGACCTGGCGCGGGGTGTTGGACAGATGGTCGTCACCGCGGATGACGTGGGTGATCTTCATCATGGCGTCGTCGACGACGGTCGCGAAGTTGTACGTGGGCGTGCCGTCGGAGCGGAAAATGACGAAGTCGTCGAGCTCCTTGGCATCGAAGGTCACCTCGCCGTGGACGGCGTCGTGG
>CABUVH010000218.1 GCA_902494935.1 uncultured Collinsella sp. | reverse complement strand
GCGCGCGGGGTCGGCAGAGGCGCCGGCGGCGCCGTTGACCTCGGAACCCCGGCACGTTTTTACCAGATTATCAATTGCGTCCGCATAGACATGAGCACGGGCATGGGGACCGGCGACCTCAATAAAGACAGGCTGAGCGGCAGTCCCGCAAGCGACATCAGACGCGACGGCGTCCTCCCCCAGCGGCGCGGCCTCAAACAGCACACCGCGGGCATCAAATGCCGTGGCAAGCTCCTCGCGCATCGCCGCCTGCTCGCAGGCAAGCAGCACGACGACCTCTCCCCCATTGTTCGCCACGGCAGACAGCAGCTCGAGCAGGCCGTGCGTAAACGACGTGATACCGCGCACGCATACGGCGCGGGTGCACGCCGGCAGGTTATCGGCCAGGGCACCGGCCATAATGTCAGCCGCCTCGCAGGGCTCGACCATATCTCGACGATCCAAACCGCCCGCGTAGGCGCGCAAAAGCTCGAACACGCGAGCCTCGGCATCGCTTTTTGGCTCAGGCTGGCAATTGTTGCCACCGCATCGCTCGGCCGTCGTCCCCGCCACACCCGGCAGCACATCGCGGGCCATGCGCGCAAGCATGCGCACCGTGCCCTGGCTGCGCGAAAGCGGCTGCAGGTCGGCATCGTCGAGACGCGTGACCGTGTCCGAGAACAGCATCTGGCGCTGCAGGTTGTCGACGAAACCGCGCCCGTCGCCCAAAAGCTCCCAAAGCGAGCGAAGCCACGATGTAGGCGTCTTGTAGTCGATACCCAGCGAAACGCCGGCTTCCGCCGCATCATGACGGCACAGGTCGAGCTCGGCAAACGTAGGTGCCAGCAACACGGCACGCCCGTGGCGGGCAATAAGATCGGCAAGCAACGCCGACTCGGCATCGCTCAAATCCGTGCCGTCATTGGTGGTATAGATTCGAACAGGCATGGTCCTCCGCTCAAACTGTTCGCAATAATCAATGCATCCATCCTACCCGCCCAAGCGGACAGATTTGCCCCACGCCAACAGATTTGATCCCTTGGGGACGGAGGAAAACGGATCACCGAGGGGGTCTGTCTAACCCCGTGATCCGTTTTCCTCCGTCCACAAGGGATCAAAAAACCGCCCCCGGAGGAGCGGTTTTGCACAATTCGTTTTTGGCGCGGCCTACTCGCCATCCTCCAGCTTAATGAGGATCTTGCGGTAGCCACCGTACTCGCCGTTGAGCGCCTTGGACACACGGCTCACCGTGGTGGACGAAGCGCCGGTACGCGCCTGAACCTCGACATAGGGCTCGCCCTCGTCCAGGTAACGCGCGACCTGCAAACGCTGCGATAGATCGCAAATCTCGCGCGGCGTGCAGATATCGGTCAAAAACGCTTGGATATCCTTCTCGTCGTCCAAAAGGCTAAATGCGTGGACCAGCTGCTTGACATCAGGCTTATCAAACATGTTCTCGATATTCATCGATCACCGCCAAACCCGCCAAAAGGCACCGAAGTTGATACTGACATCGGGCATCGTTCGCCCGTTCTATGCAATAGGGCAACGCCTGTGGCTTTTGCCCGTAGCAGTTTAGCACACCACCAAACTAAAGCGACAAGACTCTCTGCCAGCGGCACATTTTCTAGGACGAACGCCGTTTTGAAACCGAATGCGCACGCAAGCTCCACGAATATCTGAGACAATGGGCGGCCGAACAGGGCCGAGCCCGCGCATCCATCCGAGTTGCAAAGGTATGTGCCCCTCACGCCTCTTTGCCACGTCTTGCGCAAGAAAGGATCTCCACCATGCGCTTTTTGCTCAACTGGCTTTTGACCTCAATCGCCATCGCGATCGCAACGTTTCTCGTCCCCGGCATTCAGCCCTTCGGCATGGCCGACGCCTGGGTCTGCTTTGCCTTCGTGGGACTGTTCCTCAACATCGTCGACTCGCTCGTCAAGCCGTTCCTGACGGTCATCTCACTGCCGCTCACTATTATTACGCTTGGTATTTTTCAGCTCGTAGTCAACAGCTTTATGCTCGAGCTGGCCAGCTACCTGTCGGTCAATCTGTTGGGCGCTGGTATCTCCATTGCCGGCTTTGGATCGGCCTTT
>CABUVH010000217.1 GCA_902494935.1 uncultured Collinsella sp. | reverse complement strand
CTGTCCCCTTTGTGATGGTTTTGGTTAGAGAGTGGGTGGGAGGGTGTCGAGAAGGGCTTGCGCGGTGTTGGCGGCGCAGTCGCGTGAGTCGATGATGTAGTCAGCCCAGGCGCGGTAGCTCGGCATGCGCTGCTCGGCCAGCTTGTCGATGCCGACGCGCGCGGTGATGGGGCGGCCCTTGTGGGCGAGCTCGTCGAGCTTGCGGTTGAGCATCACGATCTGGCTGTTTTGGTGCAGCAGCGGGTAGTTCTCGTCGCGTGTGACCACGCCGCCGCCGGTGGAGAGCACCAAGCCGCTGCGCTTGGAGATGTCGGACAGCGCCGTCGTCTCCTGCTCGCGGAAGGCCGCCTCGCCGCGCTCGACGATATAGTCGGCACAGGGCATGCCCAGGCGCTCCTCGAGGGTGCGATCGAGATCGATGTGCTCGCGTCCCGTGAGCTGGGCGATCTGCTCGCCCACTCGGGTTTTGCCCGAGCCCGGCATGCCAATCAGGGCGATGTTCTGTTCGCGGCGCGACAGGCGCTCCGTTACGTCCAGGATGCGCTCGCGCGGGGTGACCTGGCCGGTATAGCGCTCGACGGCCTGTGCCGCCTGTGCCACGAGCATGAGCAGGCCACCGATGCAGGGGATGCCGCGGCGTTCGGCTTCGAGCATCAGGCCCGTGCGAGCGGGGTTGTAGACAATGTCGATTACGCCCTCGATCGCATCGAGTCCTTCGAGCGTGCAGGGGGCGTCGGGGCAGTGGGGGAACATGCCGGCGGGCGTGCAGTTGACGAGCAGGGCGGCGTCGGACTGCTGCGCGATGTTGCCGTAGTTGACCTCGCTCGTGCGGCCCACGGGCACAACGATGGCGCCTAGATCTCCCAGCACCATACTTGCCGTGGTGCCGGCGCCGCCGGTGGCTCCGAGCACGAGGGCCTTCTTGCCGGCAACCTCAACCCCCAACTCCTCGACCAGGCGCTGAAAACCGAAGTAGTCGGTGTTGTCGCCGCGCAGGCGGCCGTCGGCTAGGCGCGTGATGGTGTTGACGTTGCCCATGCGCTCGGCGAGCGGGCTCAGCTCGTCCAGGTAGTTCATGACGGCGCGTTTGTAGGGGATGGTCACGTTGGTGCCTTCCCACTCGTTGCCGGTCATAAAGGCCGCGAGGTCCTCGGGCTCGCGCTCAAATCGCACGTACTCGAGCCCAGCGAGCTCTTTGTAGATGGTCGGGGTGTAGCTGTGGCCCAGCACGCGGCCCAGCACGCCGTAGGGGCGGGTTGCGGCGGTATCGGTCATCTAGAGCACCTCCGTGTAGCTGCCAAAGTAGGTAAAGCTCTCGCACACGTCGTCGATGGAATCGAGCAGGTCGTCGAGGGCCTTGCTGCCAAAGGGGCAGTCCAGGTCAAAGTAGAACATAAACTCAAAGTCGTGCCCGGGGATGGGACGGCTCTCGAGCTTGATGAGGTTGATGTTGAGCGCATAGAAGCGCTCGAGCACGCGGTAGAGGGCGCCCGGCTCGTTGGCCGTGGTGATCATGAGCGAGGTGCGGTTGGCGCCGGGGTAGACGCGCGGCTCGCGGCTGATGACGACAAAGCGCGTGTAGTTGTTGTCCGAGTCCTGAATGTTGGGCTCCAGCACCTCCAGGCCATACAGCGTGGCACAGCTGCGCGAGGCGATGGCGGCGACGTCGGTGCGCTCGGAGTTGGCGACCATCTCGGCCGACATGGCCGTGTTTGGGTACTTGGTGGCGTGCAGGTCGTGGGACTCGATAAAGCCGGCGCACTGGGCAATTGCTTGGCCATGGCTGTACACCTCTCGCACGTCTGCGAGCTTGGTGCCGGGCTTGACGAGCAGGTTGTGATCGATTTTGAGGCGCAGCGAGCGCACGATGTGAAAGTCGAACTGGGCGAGCAGGTCGTAGACGGCGTTGACCGAGCCGGCGGTGGAGTTTTCGATGGGCAGAACGCCAAACTCGCAGAAGCCGTCGCGCACGGCGCGCATGACGCCCTCGAAGGTGTCGAAGAACGCGATATCGGGCACGTCGAAGAGCTTGCACGCGGCGATCTGGCTGTAGGCGCCTTCCACACCCTGGCAGGCAACGGAGGCCGTTTGAGGGAAGGGCGTATCGAAGGCTGCG
>CABUVH010000216.1 GCA_902494935.1 uncultured Collinsella sp. | reverse complement strand
TTTTGTACTGGGACCTCAAGGTCCTAGCCAAGAACCACTACCTCGACAGCAGTGTCGAGGCGAGCGGCCAGTGCACGGGCGAGCGTGCGAATGGCCTTGATGGTACGGCCACGACGGCCGATGACCTTAGCGACGTCATCCTCGGCGACCGAAACCTCAATCGTAGAGGCGTCGTCACCATCGATGACCTCAAGGCTCACGGAATCCGGGTCGTCGACGATCTGAACAACGAGATATTCGACGAGATCGGCGATGCGATCTGAGAGCATTGCCTCACCCTCGAGCTGTGCAGCGTCAACCTCAGGCACGATTTACTCCTCGGCGCCCTCAGCGGCCTCAGCGGCAGCCTTAGCGGCCTCGGCCTCTTTGGCGAGCTGCTTCTTGGACTTCTTGACGACGGTCTCGGTCTTCTCGCCCTCGTTGGCGGCCTTGACCAGAGCGGCGACGGCGTCGGTGAGCTGAGCGCCCTTGGACTGCCAGTCGGCGATCTTCTCGAGGTCGAGGTTGATGGTCTTGGGGGCGGTCATCGGGTTGTAGCGGCCAACCTCCTCGATGATACGACCGTCACGCGGGGCGCGGGAATCGGCGACGACGACACGGTAGTACGGACGCTTCTTAGCGCCGTGACGAGCAAGGCGAATCTTGACTGCCAAAGGAAACTCCTCCAACCAAGCAGCTTTAGGCTGCAACTACAAACAAACAGCTGAACATAATACGCCATCGACGCGGGCAGGTGAAGTCCGTGAGACCAACTTCTTCGGTGTAGTCGAGGGCAAATCCATATCTTAGACAAGAATTCAGGATTTGCAAGCACATACACGCACCCCACATGAGCTGCGCGGTATACTCATGACATGGAAAGACGCGAACATACATACGGTTATGAGGATGCCATGGGCGTCACGCCGCCGCCCTGGACGGGTCCGGCGGTGGGCCTGATGGACCTTGATGCGTTTTTTGCGAGCGTGGAGATGCTCGATCATCCCGAATGGCGCGGAAAGCCGCTCATCGTGGGCGGAGACGCCGATTCGCGTGGCGTCGTGTCCACGTGTTCGTATGAGGCACGTCGCTTTGGCGTGCACTCTGCCATGGCCTCGGCCGAGGCGCGGCGCTTGTGCCCGCAAGCCATTTGGACGCATGGGCATTTTAATCGCTACCGCGAGGTCAGCGCGCAGGTCATGGCGATTCTCGCCGACGAGACCCCGCGCGTTGAGCGCGTATCCATCGACGAAGCCTTTATCGATATCACACCGGGTCGCTTTGCGCCCGAAGACCCGCTGCTGGTTGCGCGGCGTATAAGCGACCGCGTGGCAGGGCTGGGAGTGACCTGCTCCATTGGCGTGGGCTGCAACAAGACGGTCGCAAAGATCGCAAGCGAGCGGGATAAGCCGTTTGGGCTGACCATCGTGCGCCCCGGAACCGAGCAGCGCTTTTTGGCCGCGCTGCCGGTATCTGCCATGAGCGGCATCGGGCGCTCGGCCGAGGAGCGACTGCGCCGCATGCGCATCTACACCCTCGGCGAGCTATCACGTGCACCGGAATCCACCTTGTCCTCTATTTTTGGCGTCAACGGCGAACGCATGCGCCAGCGTGCGCTGGGACTCGAAATCTCTGAAGTCACGAGTCTCGATGAAGAGCGCGAGGTCAAGTCGGTCAGCAATGAACGCACCTTTGCGAAAGATTTGACTGAGCGTGGGGATATTGAGGCGGCGATTGCGCTGTTGGGAGAGTCAGTGGGACGCCGCCTGCGCCGTCAGGGGCTGACGGGTGCCACGGTAACGCTCAAGCTTAAGTATTCGTATGGCAGCGGGCGTACGGCACAGCGCCGGCTGCCTCATCCGACCGACGATGAGAACATCTTCGTGGCGGTTGCGCTCGAACTGCTCGACAACATCTGGCAGGATGGCATGCATGTTCGCTTAGCGGGCATCGGCATGAGCGACTTCGACCACCAAGGCGGCATCCAGACTGACCTGTTCTGCGAGATCGATGACCGCGGAGCCCAATCCAGCGACCGCCGCGACCTCTCCGTCGCCATCGACGCCGTCCGAGACAAATTCGGCGACACCGCCCTTTCCTTCGGCCGCCAATCCCGCTTCAATAACTAGTCTTTTTTGGACGGGGGGTTGCTGCCTTCCGTCCGACACGGCATTGGTAGTCAATTTGGGACGGGGCTATTTTAGCTACCC
>CABUVH010000215.1 GCA_902494935.1 uncultured Collinsella sp. | reverse complement strand
TAATGCTAACGGGTAAACATCTTAACCGTACTTATCGGCCGCCAGCCCTGCGCACCCTATTTGTTAACCCATCAACATAAAAACCACCACAAAGGGGACAGGCACCTTTGTGGTGGTTTGGGGCATCAATAGGTTCTAGGCGCCGCTACAGCTCCACGCAAGGATTGTCGCGGGTCACAAGCGCCTTAATGACAACCGTCGCTCCCAGATAGCGCTCAAGCAGCTCGGCTAAGCGATCGATCGCAGCCTGGCAATCCCCCATCCGCTCGGGCTCCACGCACTCAATCGCCAGGAACGCATCGGCCGAATCATCGGACAGCGCCGTTCGAACGCCGTCGCGCCAGTTCCAGCAGCGGCACACAGCGCCCGCATCGTCGATGTAGGCGAGCTCGCCGGGCAGCGTCGGATCGTCCGCCTCCTCGCCAAGCGGCAAGAACGCATCGCCACCGTCGGTCACCTTCAGGCGAAGGTCCCCCTCGATCGCATGCAGATCCTCGCCTCCCACGGGCAGCGCATAGGTCAGCGACACCGTGTTGTAAATATCCACCGCGGGCGTAATGTGGCCCACCGGCTTGCCTTTGAGCACGCGTTTGAGCAAGTTCTCGATCGAGCAGCGCGCGCCTTTCTTGGTCTTGAACAGACGATAGGCCTCGCGCCATGCCTTGACCGGTGCGTTCTCGCTGATAGTGTCGCTGGTCAGATGACGCTCCGCATCGATATTGGCGCGGTCGAGCAACGCCGCAATCGCATCCACGTCCTCTTGAGGAATCTGAGCCGTGGGCTTCATGCCCTCCACGACCACAACACCGACCGCTGCCTGCGGAAACAGCTCCCAGAATGAATCCTCGGCAATAAAGCTCTTCATACGCTCTCCCTTCATTGTGCGCGCCCGAGTGAGGGCGCCTAAACAAAAAGCGCCCTTACAACGGCCACCTTCAAAGTCCTACGGTGCCGTCACAAGAACGCTTGCGCTGTCCCCATCCGGAGAAGGGGACGATATGTCAGGCGTATTGTAACCCGAGTCATCCACGCGAGCAAAACCACCACAAAGGTGCCTGTCCCCTTTGTGGTGGATATGGACTCACAGCGAAGCTAGTGGCGAAGTCCCAGCAGCCCGCGGCCGCGATGACGGGCGTCGGCGTGTACTTGAACGTGCGGGCCGGCGGCTTTGACGGACTCGGGCAGGTGCGAGTACTTCTTCTCGAAGTTCTCCTCGAACATCACCGCCAGGTTGTGCGCGGCCTCGTCATAGCGCGCGGTGCTCTGCCAGTATTGGCGCGGCACCAGGATGCCATCGGGCACGCCGTGGCACGTCGTGGGAATGTCGACGTTAAAGATGTCGTCGTGCACGAACTCGCTGTCCTCGATGGTGCCGTCGAGGGCGCGCGCGACCAGCGAGCGCGTGTAGGCAAGCTCGATGCGATGGCCCACGCCGTAGCCGCCGCCGATCCAGCCGGTGTTGACCAGGTACACGCGCGTGCGGCCGTCGGCAATGCGCTCGCCAAGCATCTTGGCGTAAACCATGGGGTCGAGCGGCATAAACGGCTCGCCGAACAGCGAAGAGAACGTGGGCGTGGGCTCGGTGACGCCGACCTCGGTGCCGGGAATCTTAGCCGTAAAGCCCGTCACAAAGTGGTACATGGCGGCGTCGGCCGTCAGGCGCGAGATGGGCGGCAGCACGCCAAAAGCGTCGCAAGTCAGGAACAGCACGACACTCGGAGTGGTGCCCATGCCTTTAGTCCACGCGTTAGGAATGTGCTCCACGGGATAGGCCACGCGCGTGTTGTGCGTGATCGAGATGTCGTCGTAGTTGGGCTTGCGGTTCTCGTCGAGCACCACGTTTTCGCAAATGGCGCCAAAACGGACGGCGTTGAAGATCTCGGGCTCGTGGAAGGCGTCCAGGCCCTCGCATTTGGCGTAGCAGCCACCCTCGATGTTAAAGATGCCCATGTCGGACCAACCGTGCTCGTCGTCGCCGATCAGCAGGCGCGTGGGATTGGCCGAAAGCGTGGTCTTGCCGGTGCCGGACAGGCCAAAGAACACGGCGGTCTCGTGCGTGACGGGGTCCATGCTGGCCGAGCAATGCATGGGCAGCACGTCGTCCTCGACAGGCAGCAGGTAGTTCATGACACTGAAGATGGACTTTTTGATTTCGCCGGAGTAGCCGGTACCCGCGACCAAAATCACGCGCTCCTGGAAGTTGATGACCACGGCGGCGCTGGAGTTGAGG
>CABUVH010000214.1 GCA_902494935.1 uncultured Collinsella sp. | reverse complement strand
TTCTGCAGACCGGCCTCGTCATTGGTGATGTCGGGGCGAATCTCACGGTAGGTGCCATCGAGCAGCGACTGGGCGGTGCCGGCGGGGCCACCGTGGCCCGGGCCCATCAAGAAAATGGCGTTCTGGTTGTGGTCGGCAATAAGGCGGTTGACGTGGCCGAACAGGAAGTTGATGCCGGGCGTGGTGCCCCAGTGACCGACCAGGCGGTGCTTAACGTCCGGACGACCAAAGTCGCGCACCTCACCGGTTTTCTCATCAACAAAGTCGGTGCGCATCAGCGGGTTAGAGCGAAGGTAGATCTGACCGACGGACAGATAGTTCGATGCGCGCCAATACAGATCGACGCCCTCGAGCTCGGAAGCCGGCACCTCGTGTCCCAGCTTTTGCCACGGCGTCCCCAGTGTTTTAGCCATTGTTTATGTCCCTTCGCTGTGCGGTCACCCTCCGATACGGCAACCATTCGTTGGGACTAGTATATTTGCTAAAACGTTTTATCATGGTGAAAAAACGTTTTATCATCCTTATCAATCGCATCGATCAACAAAACGCGACATTCACCTGCGGCATTGCCTGTCACAGGTGCTCCACATTCAGTCTCTGCAAATTGATAAACGTGTTTAGTTGTGTTTAGTAAGCTCGAGCACGCTGCCCTTAACGATAAGCGCCGGCTCCAGAACGACCTCTTCGGCACGCCTACCGCCCCTACCGGCAAGACGCTTGGACATGCAGCCAAAAGCATGCTCCGCAAGGACACCAGGATCCTGCTCAATCGCAGTCAGTGCCGGTTCAAAGAGAACGTCGGCAGCCGAGTTGTCATAGCTCACGACCGAAATATCGCCCGGGATGCTCTTCCCCATCTCGTGCAGGCGCTTGAGCAAACCGAGGGCAATGTTGTCCGAGCTTGCGAACACGGCAGTGGCGTCGGTTGCAAGCACGGCCTCCGAAGCCTCGTATGCACTCGGAATGTAGTACTCGCTCTCAAACTCCAAACGTGCGTCGATAGGCAGGCCAACCTCGCGCAGCGCACGCTCATAGCCGGCAAGTCGCTTACGCCCCGTATTGGAACGGCGCGCGTTAACCAAGCAGGCAATGCGACGATGACCCTGCTCGATCAGATAGCGGGTAGCCATGTAGCCACCCATCTCGTGGTCGAACATCACCTTGTCGCACTCGAGCCCCTCAATGGCACGGTCGACCATTACCGCCGGTATGGGCAGATGGCTGACTTCTTCGCGCAGGGCGCGGTCGTCGGAGAACTCGTCACCCACCACCAGAAAGACGCCGTCGACGCCGCGCGTCACCAGCTGGCGCAGCAGCTCAAGATCGTCGTCGGCACTTCCACCCGAGCTGGTAATAAAGAGCGCGTAACCGTCCTCGCGGCAGCGCTTTTCCAAGCTGCCGGCGAGCGAGGCAAAAAAGCGGCTCTCGATATTGGGAACGATAAGGCCCAGCGTGCGTGACTCGCGCATGACCAGGCTGCGCGCGATCTGGTTAGGGACATAGTGGTTGCGCGCCGCGACCTCCTTGATGAGCTTGCGGTTTTCTTCCGAGATGCGGCAGGGCCGATTATTGAGAACAAGCGAGACCGACGAGGGGGAAAGCCCCACCTCCTGGGCAATCTGCTTGAGAGTAACTTTGTTACCCATCTCGCTCCTTCCGAGTATTCGCGCAATCTCTTGAAAGTATAGCGACCGTCCCTCTACCTCGATGATAAACACTTTACCAATCCGGTAGACGGCTGTTTTATCGCCGCCAGCGCACCAAATCCGTCCGGGTGGGGTATATTGCAATCGATTGATGACAACGACCACCAAAAGGCGGATATTCGTATGCACGAGAACGACTTTTTTAACGAGGACCTGCTGTGCGCGCTTGCTGGCGTTGCCGGCGAGGACAACGTGCTGATGAGCGAGCCCATGCGCGAGCACACCACGTTTAAAATCGGCGGCCCGGCCGACGTCTTTGTCACGCCCGATACCGAGCAGGGCCTCGTCGCCACGCTCGATACCTGCTATCGCTGCGATCTGCCCCTCACCATCGTGGGCAACGGCTCCGACTTGCTCGTCGGTGACAAGGGCATCCGCGGCGTCGTCGTGGCACTGGGCGAGGGCCTCTCCGACATTACGGTCAACGGCACGCACGTCACGGCAGCAGCCGGCGCCTTGCTTTCCGATGTCGCCGCGGCAGCAGCCGAGGCCGGTCTCACCGGCATGGAGCCCATCTCGGGCATCCCCGGATCGGTCGGCGGCGCCTGCTACAT
>CABUVH010000213.1 GCA_902494935.1 uncultured Collinsella sp. | reverse complement strand
TGGCGAATCGCCGCGAACACGTCGATAACCTCGGGTGCCGCGATCACGTAGCCCAGCCGCGTTCCGGCAGCGCCAAACGCCTTGGACAGCGTATGCAGAATCACCAGGTTGGGATGCTCGGCGATAAGCCCCTGCGCCGTGGTGGCCGCGCCAAACGAATCGTCAGCAAACTCAACGTAGGCCTCGTCGACCATCACCATGCCGGGGCACGCATCGCACAGGGCCGCGACAAAGTTGAGCGGCGCCATGTCACCCGTGGGATTATTGGGCGAGGTCACGATCGCCAGGTTGCACTCGGGCGCCGCCGAAAGCACGGCAGCCTGATCGAGCTCAAAGGTCGCGGGATCGCGCCACACGTCGCGCACCTCGGTCTGGCAGAGCGACGCAAAGAACGCATACTCGCTAAAGCACGGCGGGCAGTTGAGCAGGGTTCGTCCCACGCCGCCAAACGCCAGCAGATAGTTATAGAGCAGCTCGTCGCCGCCGTTGCCCACGCAGATATTCTCGCGCGCCACGCCATGCCAAGCGGCAAGCTCGTCGCGCAGGTCGTTGGACATAGGATCGGGATAGCGGTTGAGCGGCGTGGCAGCCAGGGCGGCGTCGACCGCCTCGCGCACGCCAGCCGGCACGGGATAGGTGTTCTCGTTGGCCGAAAGGTTGATGCGCGTGGGCGTAAAGTTGGGATCGTAGGGCTCAATGCCAGCCAAGTAAGGCTGGACGAGCTCCTTCATGCGCGGCGTGAGTTCGGCCATGTTAGGCCTCCTCGCCAGTCGCGCCGACGCCATCCGCGCCCGCAGCCGCCAGGTCAACGCCCTCGGCAACCGTCGCCACGGCATCGCCCGGCCAGGCAACCTTGGTCAGGTCGGCCGCGGCGAGCGACTCGGCACTCACGGCATTCTCGCCCTGCTCCAGCACGCGACGACGCAGTGCGGCGGACAGCGCGTGCGCCCACAGGCCCTCGGCCTCGGCCAGGCGCTGCGTAGCGGGAGCGTCGGAGAGCAGGCCCTCGGGCGTATAGCAAATGACGCTCGAGCGCTTAACGAACTCTTCGACCGAAAGCGGATTGGAGAACATGGCCGTACCGCCGGTCGGCAGCGTGTGATTGGGGCCGGCAACATAATCGCCGAGCGGCTCGGAGCTCCAAGCGCCCACAAAGATGGCGCCGGCGTTGCGAATACCGCCGAGCAGGCCCATCGCATCCTTGCAGTGCAGCTCCAGGTGCTCGGGCGCCACGGTGTTCACGGCCTCAACGGCGGCAGCCATGTCGGCGGCCACCACGATAGTGCCCTCGTTATTGAGCGAGGCACACGTGATCTCGGCGCGCGGCGACTGCGCGACCAGGATATCGACGCCCGCCTCAACCTCGCGCGCAAACTGCTCGTCGCAGGTCACCAGATAGCAGGCAGCCAGCGGATCGTGCTCGGCCTGGGCCATCAGGTCGGCCGCGACCACCATGGGCTTGGCCGTGGCATCGGCAAGCACGCAAACCTCGGAGGGGCCAGCGACCATATCGATGCCCACGTCGCCCGAGACAATCTGCTTGGCCGCGGCGACAAAGGCGTTGCCCGGGCCGGTGATTTTATCGACGCGCGGAATGGTCTCGGTACCGTACGCCAGCGCGGCCACGGCCTGGGCGCCGCCCACCATATAGATCTCGTCCACGCCGCCGAGCTTGGCCGCGGCGAGCGTATAGGGGCTGATCAGGCCGTCCTTTTGCGGTGGGGTCACCATGACCACGCGCTTGACGCCAGCCACCTTGGCGGGAATGGCGTTCATGAGCACCGTGGAGGGATACTGCGCGCGACCGCCCGGCACGTAGATGCCGGCCGCAGCGAGTGGGGTCACCTTAACGCCGAGCATCGTGCCGTCCGGGCGCGTGGTAAACCAGCTCTGCTCGACCTCGCGCTGGTGGAACTCGCGAATCTGGCGCGCGGCCTTCTCGAGTGCGGCGACAAAGGCGGGATCGAGGCCTTCGAGTGCAGCGTCGATCTGCTCCTGCGGCAGACGGAAGCCCTGCAGCTCAACACCGTCAAAACGCTGGCAGTAATCGCGCACCGCGGCATCGCCGTTGGCACGCACGTTGGCCACGATATCGCGGGCGGCGTCGACGATGTTTTGCGGCAGCACGCCCTTACGGTTGAGTTGGTTGGTAACGAGGCGCTCGCCGGGAGCAAGCTTGATGGTCTTCATATCGGTATCCCCTATCGGTTGAGGTTGCGTTCGAAAAACGAGAGGCCGGGCAGCGGCACCAATCGGCCCGCAGCCCGGACGTTGGGGCGCCCG
>CABUVH010000212.1 GCA_902494935.1 uncultured Collinsella sp. | reverse complement strand
TGCCGGGGCGAGACAGGTCGGATTTGAGGACGGCCGAAGAGGCGTCAGCAGGTCAGTGGGTCATCGTCCCGGCGTTCAGCATCAGGGTAGCGCTGCGACGCGGAAATCGCGCGCCGTTGACGCGCCCCCGCAGTGCCCGCTTCCCCCGAGAACAATTATCAGTGCAGGTAGAAAGCTTGCCGATTTTTGAAAAAGATGGGTGTGGTCGGCCTCATCGAGTTCATCGTAGTAAATCGGCCTTTTTCTTGGCATGCAGCGAGTTAAATGCCAGTTCCCGTGTTGGAATTGCCCTGTCCATTCGTGAGTTGCGGTGAAATCGGGACTGTTAGACGCTCCAAGGTCCTCAACGGTCCGTATTTCACCGCAACTTGGAAGGGGCGAGCGGCGTTGGCCAAGCATTGTTGACGGGTTGGAACGGCTTAGGCTTGTTTGCGGCGCTTCCATTGCTTTCGGCACCAGCACATGAGTGCCTCTATGAAGGGAATCGTGATGAGGATGACCCATGCGGGATGGGGCTGTGCCAAACAAAGCCACATATAGAGGAACCAGGCAATGGCGGCTGTTGCATAGACGACGCCGATCAGCTTGGAGAGATGATGTCGGTCGATAAAGTCGCCCATCGCCTCGTAGGCGGGAATCAGAAAGACCAGAAAGAGCCCCATACCCCACGTGCCGCAGATGATGCCGAGCGCGAGATAGGCGAGGACGACAAGTGCAGGAAAGGGAAACTCGTTCCATGCGCGACCGATCTTGGTGTGGAAATGCTTGCCATGATGGTCGAGCTTGTCGTGTGCCTCTTTCCAGCTGGAAAACGTCTCGCCGTCGATGGTGACGGTGCCGTCGGCATTGGTATGTACGCTGTGTCCATCGTCCTCTAGCGTATCGATATGCAATCCGCCCGGCCCCACATGGACCTCTTCACCCTTGCGCTCGTTAGCCACGTGGATGCCGCTCCAACCAACATGAACCTCTTCACCTTTGTTGGGGTCGACGACGTGAATGCCGCGTGCAAGGGAAATGTCGACAAGTGGCTTGCCGTCAGGATCCACGTGCTCGGTAGAAGACTCGGTGCCTTCAGTCTCGTCGTAATTATTTGCGTCAACGTCATCGTCGGCCGAGGTGTCGACATCGCTAGCCGCTTCCCCATATAGCAACTCATCCAGTGACACGCCATACAGCGCGGCGAGTGCAATAAGGTTATCGGTATCGGGCGAGGATTCGCTGCGTTCCCATTTGCTGACAGCTTGGCGGCTTACGCCCAACTGGGCAGCAAGAGCCTCCTGGGAAAGACCGGCAGCTCTGCGGCGATCGACGAGGCGCTGTGCCATCGCAAGATCCATAGTGGTTCCTTTCATGTGGCGACCGTAATCGAATGAGCCGAGTATGCCGAGAATAACCGGTAGCGACCACCATTTCTAGTTAGAATCTGCCCCAACCCTACCGCAACTACGAGTAGCAACCCCCTAATGGCCTGCCATTTCATGACAAATGTTAGTACGCATAACAGCCAAGAGCCCTCTCAATACGTTGCGGTGGAATAGTTCCTGTTTCATGGCTCTGCTATGCCAAACAGGAACTATTCCACCGCAACTTACTATCAGGCCACGCACCCGCAGAGTAGCTACGGGTGCCTAGGGTAGGATGCGGCGTGCATTTTTGGGAGTTTTCAGCAGCCGAGGGTGCCTGCATACTGGATTTTGGGCGAAAGGCGGGCGCTATGGGTCGCGTTCTGTAAAAAATGGCCAGCTCTTGAGGCGTTGGGGCTCAGAATCAGGGCTTCCAGCGCTGTTTTGTGCGTCCGATCCCGCGCCCGCGGACTCCGGGATGCTGAAAACTCCAGAATTTGCACGCCGCCCCCTGGGGTACCTGCAGGCAAAAAGCAACCGCCCCGCCGAAATATGCATTTGGCGGAGCGGTTTATGCAAAAACACTGCTGCGGGCGTGTCGGCAGTTCGCTAGAACTTGGATCCCAGGACAGGTTACTCGGCACTCTTGAGGGCGCCGACCATGTCGATCTTGTTGAGGGTACGATTGGTGGCGAGATTGACGATAAACGTAAAGCCAAAGGAAAGCACCACGGCGAGCACGTAGCTTAGCGGCTCGACCTCAACGTCAAAGTACAGCGACGGCATCTGCAGGATGTACGTGAAGCTCTCGGCCAGCAAGCCACCCAGCGGCACGCCCAGCGCAGCGCCGATCGCCGTGAGGATCAACGTCTCCTTGTTGACGTAATGGTGCACCTCGCCACGGCGGAAGCCCAGCACCTTGATGGTCGCCAGCTCGCGTTCGCGCTCGGAGATAT
>CABUVH010000211.1 GCA_902494935.1 uncultured Collinsella sp. | reverse complement strand
GCCGGTGAATCTCTATCACATCCAGGATAAGTTCCGCGATGAGTTCCGTCCTCGCTTTGGCCTGATGCGCGGCCGCGAGTTCATCATGAAGGACGCCTACAGCTTCTCCGCCACGCAGGAGAGCCTGCAGGAGGAGTACGACAAGATGAAGCAGGCGTACGCCAACATCTGCGAGCGCTGCTACATCAAGGCTCTGCCCGTCGTCGCCGATTCCGGCGAGATCGGCGGCGACACCTCCGTCGAGTACATGGCGCTGGCAGAGGCCGGCGAGGCTTCGCTGGTCTACTGCGACGACTGCGGCTTTGCTGCCGATGACGAAGCGGCAAGCACTAAGGTTGTCGTGACCGAGGGCCCCGGAGACGGTACGCTCACCAAGGTCGAGACTCCGGGCATGGGCACCATCGAGGCCGTTGCCAAGTTCTTCGGGTTCCCCGAGAACGGCACGCGCAAGTCCCTGGCGTTGATCGATGCCGAGGGCAAGCCCGTTGTGGCCATCGTTCCGGGCGATCATGAGCTCAACGACTGCAAGGCCGAGCACGTCTTTGGCAAGGGCTATCGCATGATGACCGACGAGGAACTCCAGACCTACGGCCTGCATAAGGGCTTTATCGGACCGGTTAACCTGCCCGAGGGTATTCGTCTGGTCTGTGACGAGAGCCTGCGCCAGTCCAAGCAGTGGGCCTGCGGTGCCAACGAGGTCGACTATCACTTTACCGGCGCCTGCCCTGAGCGCGACTTTACCGTTGACGAGTGGGCCGACCTGGTCACCGTCGTTGCCGGCGATCCCTGCCCGCACTGCGGCAAGCCGCTCTCTGCTGCCCGCGGCATCGAGGTCTCCCAGGTGTTCCAGCTGGGCACCAAGTATTCCGAGGCCATGGGTGCCACCTTTATGGACGAGGACGGCAAGGAGAAGCCGCTCATAATGGGCTGCTACGGCGTTGGTGTGTCCCGCTCGCTCGCTGCCGTCGTGGAGCAGCACAATGATGAGCACGGTATCGTCTGGCCGGTCTCTGTCGCTCCGTACGAGGTCGCGGTGATTCCGCTCGATCCCAAGAAGGAGGAGTGCGCGACCGTTTGCGAGCAGATTGTTGATGGCCTGTGCGCCGAGGGCATCGAGGTTGTCGTCGATGACCGTGACGAGCGTCCCGGCTTTAAGTTTGCCGACAACGACCTTATGGGCTTCCCGTATCAGGTGATTCTTGGCAAGCGCGGCCTTAAGAACGGTACCGTTGAGCTCAAGGACCGTGCTAACGGCGAGCGCGAGGATGTGGCGATCGATGAGGTTGTCGCCAAGGTTGCCGAGCTTGTGAAGGCAGCACGCCGTTAATTGGCCCCGCTGCGTTGAGCGCGCTTTCGAAGCGGCTCTGCGTCTCTCGAGGGAGAGGCGTAGGGCCGCTTTTGCGTCTAAGAATCTTTAGTAGCTAAAAGGAAAACCCCACAGCCCAAATGAGCTGAGGGGTTTTCCTTGTGCCTCCGATGCGAAATAAATAGCTCAGATATTACTGATAATCGACGACGTCGATCCAGTTCTTAAGGAACTCATCGTTCACGTTGCGCTTACGAGCGAGCTCGGAAGCGGCGACGATGCTCGTCCACTGACGCACGACCTGCATGGGCATGTCGGCGCGGTCGCAGTAGAGCTCCAGGTAGGCCTCGGCCTGATCCTTGCTGTTGAGGGCAAAGAGCAGGTAGGTGGTGGCAACGTCGGCAGCAGGGGAGCCCTGGGTGGCATGTGCCCAGTCGCAGACGTACAGCTGGCCGTCCTCGCCGACGATGACGTTGGAGGGGTTGAAGTCGCCGTGGCAGACCTTGAACTCCTTGGTCATGCCGTCCAGACGCTCCTGAAGGTTGTAGCGCGTAGTGGCATTGAGCTGATCGAGGCTGTCGATCATGCGGGCGAACTTATCGCGCTGACGGTTGAGCAGCGGGGAGGTGTAGCCGTGGATCTCGATCTGGAGGTCGACGAACATCTCGAGGTACTCACCAAAGCGCTGGGGCTCGGCAGTCATCTTCTCGGCAAGCGTGGTGCCCGGAACCTTCTCGGTCACGAGCGCCCAGCCGTTGGCGTTCTCGAGCTGGGAAACCTCGAGAGCCTTGGGGCTGCGGATGCCGCACTCATTGATGCGGGCAAGATTCAAAGCCTCGTTGAACACGTCGGAGACGGGCTTGGTCTCGTTAAAGACCTTGACGATCTTGTCGCCCAGGTCGTAAACGACCTTGTTGCCGCGACGGACGAGCTCGGTCTTGGAATCGGGGAGCAGCATGATTGCATCCTTTCAACGATGCGATAGAAGCAACGGCGGGGG
>CABUVH010000210.1 GCA_902494935.1 uncultured Collinsella sp. | reverse complement strand
GTCGCTCGTACCTGGCACCATCAACGAAAGAATGGAGACGACGGCGATAAAGACCACGGCGCCGCCCGCAACAGAGCGCGCGTTGAGCGGCGAGTCCTCGCCTAAAAAGAGCGTGGCGGCAAACAGCAAAATGACGATCGGCAGCACGTAGGCGCCCAGACCAAAGCCCAAGTGGTAGAAACCGGCAACCGCAGCCGTAACGGGCGCAGTCGCCGGCGAAATCACGGCAATAAAGGACGCAATCGCCAAAACGGCAATGACCACGCCGGCGATATCGCGGTTGGCCGAGGGCTCGACCAAGGGCTCGAAATCATCGAACTCGGACTCGTGGCCCTTATTGGCACGCAGATGGGAACCGGCACCCTTAGCAGATGCCGGTTGGTTATTGGCCTTATTGCCTTTGGCGTTTTGTGCAGATCCGCGCGCCAAACTAAACCTCCATGACGACCGGGATGATCATCGGACGGGTGCGAGTACGGCTCCAGATAAAGTTAGAGAGCGAATCGCGCACGGCCTTGCGAATGGCATCGGAACCGCTGCTCGTAAAGCTGAACTTGCCCTTCTCGATCGTCTTCATAATGGACGCGGAGGCATCCTCGGAGAACTGGTCGTCGATGGCAAACGAGACGCCGCGGCCCGAGAACTCGATGGCCTCGATCTTCTTGTGCTTGAGCGAGACGATGGCAACAGCGGTAACCATACCGTCGTTGGCGAGCTTCTGACGATCACGCAGGACGATGGGGTCGGTATCGCCGATGCGCAGGCCGTCGACGTAAACGACGCCGGACTCGACGGGCGTACCGCGCTTAACGATACCGCCGCGCATCTCGAGCGTGTCGCCGTTGTCGAGGATAAAGATATGATCGTCCTTGAGACCCATCTTGCGGGCCAGCTGGGCATGGGCGCGCAGATGCACGGCTTCACCGTGAACCGGCATAAAGTACGTGGGCTTGGCCATGGCCATCAGGAGCTTGAGCTCCTCCTGGCTACCGTGACCGGAAACGTGAACGAGGGCGCGGTTCTTATCCCACACGTCGCAGCCGAGCTTGGCCAGGCTGTTGACGACCTGCTGGACGGCTTTCTCATTGCCGGGAACAGGAGTTGCCGAGAGGATAACGGTATCGCCCTCGTGGATGGAGAGCGTCTTGTGCTCGCCATTGGCCATGCGGGACAGGGCCGACAGCGGCTCGCCCTGCGAACCGGTGCACATGACAACAATCTTGTCGTCAGGCAGGTTATCAATGTCAAAGGCATCGATGATATCGGCGTCGTCGATGTTGAGGTAGCCAAGCTCGCGCGCCACGCGGGTGTTAGTGAGCATGGAGCGACCGGTCACAACGACCTTACGGCCGCACTTGCGGGCGGCATCGCAGATCTGCTGCAAACGATGGATGTGGCTCGAGAACGACGCAACGAACACGCGACCCGGCGCGTTCTTGATGGCGTGCAGCAGGTTGGGACCAACCTCGGCCTCGGACTTGGTAAAGCCGGGAACCGTGGCGTTGGTGGAGTCGGAAAGCAGCAGGTCGATACCCTGCTTGGCAAAGCGGCTGATAGCGGCATAGTCGGGCGTGACGCCGTCGATGGGCGTCTGGTCGAGCTTAAAGTCGCCGGTGTGCATAACGGTACCCTGGTTGGTGCGGATGAACACGCCCAGAGCGCCGGGAATGGAGTGCGTCATCGAGAAGAAGTCGAGCGAGATGCCGCCGAGGTTGACATGGCTGCCGCCCTTGACCTCGCGGAACTTGGGTGCGCGGATGCGGAACTCAGAAAGCTTGCCCTCGATAAAGCCAAGCGTCAGCTTGCTCGAAAAGATGGGCACCTTATTGTTGAGGTCCTGCAGCAGGTACGGAAGCGAACCGGTGTGGTCCTCGTGGCCGTGGGTGACGACGATACCGCGGAGCTTTTCCTCGTTCTCCAAAACATAGGTGTAGTCGGGAAGCACCAGGTCGATACCGGGCTGGGAGTCATCCGGGAACATGAGGCCGGCGTCGACGAGCACCATGTCGTCGCCGCACTCGAAGACCGTCATGTTCTTGCCGATGCCGTCAAGGCCGCCGAGCGGAATGATCTTCAGGGGAGATGATTTTTTAGCTGCCATAGGTTAGTGTTGTTTCCTTTCTTCGAAACGGGTCTGAAACAACCGACGGGGCGCTTCTGGCAAACCGACCGTCGGGAACGTACAAACATGCATCATAGAGTCGACGCAGTAACCACAGTATGATACCCATTTGCCCACCAACAGACCACCCATGCATCAAAGCCCCATCTGAACTGGTCCATCCCGCCGGTCTGGGGCCATCGGGGGCCG
>CABUVH010000209.1 GCA_902494935.1 uncultured Collinsella sp. | reverse complement strand
TTAAGGCGTGTCTGGATTTGGGCGCTATGGCGGTGGCGGGGGATACCATCGACGATTATTTCGATCTGCTTGGCGATGATGTCGCCCACGTGCATTTTGTCGATGTTGCGGCAGACGGCACGACGCATCTTGCCTGGGGTGACGGCGACCGCGATATGCGCGCCGACCTGGATAGGCTGGTGGCGCGCGGCTATCGCGGAGTTGTTTCGGCCGAGACCTATGACTGGCGCTATTTTGCTGACCCCGCAGCTGCCGATGCACAGGTAATGGCAGAGTATCGTCGTGCGATTGGCGCCTAGGTGGGGTTGGGTTGCGGCAACCTGCCCTATGTTTCCAAATGAATACGGTGTGAGCGGCTGCGACGGATTTTCCCCGCAAGCACTCTAGTATGCTAAAGTACCCAGAAGACCGGCGGAGCTATGCCGGTCTTCTGTTCTATATGAAACACAGCATGAGGAGGCTCACCAGATGACGGCCACACCGTGGGGATTCCGGGACATATTGCCCGAGGAGGCTCAGGCGCGCGAAGAGATCGCATGTACGGTGAAGGGCTGCTTCAGGGAGCATCATTACCTTCCGGTCGAGACGCCGCTGCTCGAGGACAAGGGCTCGCTCGAGGAGGGCGGCCGCATTGCGGACACGCCGTTTAAGCTCTTTGATGATGACGGTCGCCTGCTGGTGGTCCGTCCCGACAACACGCTGCCGATTGTGCGCTTGGTTTCGACCCGCATGCGCGCGGCCGATTTGCCGCTGCGCCTTCGCTACGAGGCGCCGGTGGTTCGTGAGTGCCAGCGCAATGCCGGCGGCTCGCGCCAGTTTACACAACTGGGCTTTGAGCTCATCGGCGCGGGCGATGTCGCGGGCGATGTTGAGATTGTCTCGCTGGTCGCCGAGACCGTGCGCGAGCTGGCACTTCCCGATGCGCGCATTATCGCAGGTAGCGTGCGTCCTTTTAAGGAATTGCTCGCGGTATGCGAGGATCGTGAGCTGGCTGCCGAGGCCCTGCGCTGCGTGCACGCCAACGACTTTGTGGGCCTCGATGCCCGCGTGGCGGCAAGCGCCGAGTCCGATGCCGTCAAGGCCGCCATTAGCGAGCTGCCGCGCCTGCACGGTGGTGCCGAGGTGCTCGACCGCGTGGATGCGCTGCTGGAGGCCACCGGCATCGCCGCGCCGCTGACGCGCGAACTGCGTGCCCTGGTCGATGGTCTGGCTCCCGAGGACGCCCAGGTGCTGTCGTTCGACTTCTCCATCATGAACTCTTTCGATTACTACACGGGCCTGGTCTTTAAGGCCTATGCCGGCGGCCTGCCCGATCCGGTCGGTTCGGGCGGACGCTACGACTCCATCTTTACCGGCGCATTTGGCGACGGTATCGAGGTGCCGGCGGCGGGCTTTGCTTTTTCTCTCGAGCGCCTGGAGGCCGCGCGCACCTCGGCCGAGGATGCCGCTTCCGACGGCGATTACGCCGCGGGCCGTGGTGCCGAGGGTCCGCTGCGCATCGCCGTGCCCAAGGGCTCGCTTAAGGCCGACACGCTCGACGTGCTCGAGGCCGCGGGCCTGGACGTCTCTGAGCTGCGTGACCCCGGCCGTCGCCTGATTGTGCGCGGTCGCGACACGCGTGCCGGTGAGGACACGGTCGGCGATATCGAGTTTGTTATCGTGCGCCCCAGCGACGCGCCCGCCTTTGTGGGCTGCGGTGGTGCCGATTGCGGCATCTGCGGTTGGGACTCGCTTATCGAGGCAGACCTCAACCTGCTGCAGCTGGTCGATCTGGGCTATGGCCTGTGCACCTTTATCGAGGCGGAGCCTGCATGGCGCGTCGGTCAGGCCGAGCGCAACTACGCCCGTCGCGGGTCGCTTCGCGTGGCAACCAAGTATCCGCGCATCGCGAGTGCCTGGTATGCCGAGTGCGGCTTGAACGCCGACATCGTTTCGCTGCACGGCAACATCGAGCTGGGCCCCATTGTCGGCATGACCGATCGCATCGTGGATATTACCGCCACGGGGGCTACGCTGCGCGATAACAACCTGGTCATCACCGGCCGCATTATGGACTGCACGGCGCGCTTCTTCGTCAACCCGGGTGCCGCGCGCTTAGATCCGCGTGTACGTAACCTGGCCGATCGCCTGGCGGCGGCTGTGAAGGGCAAGCATTTTGAGCCCGTCGCGGGCTCGGCACAATAGCGCGAGCGCGCACGGGCGCCCCAACGTCCGGGCTGCGGGCCGATTGGTGCCGCTGCCCGGCCTCTCGTTTTTCGAACGCAACCTCAACCGATAGGGGATACCGATATGAAGACCATCAAGCTTGCTCCCGG
>CABUVH010000208.1 GCA_902494935.1 uncultured Collinsella sp. | reverse complement strand
GCACGCAAAGGAAAGCACTTAATGTGCTTTCCGTCTTGCGCAGGACTGTAGAGCAGCAAACTTCATGCCCTCCGGTCCGCCCCGGGAGCCGCGCACAAGTTATCCCCCGGCATTCAGAAAATCTAAGTGCCAAAAAATAAGATTTTTTGACTCCGTGTTGTATAACCCGCCATTCGTGGGTACCATTCAACGCGTACGCAAACGAAGTAGGGAAACCCGCGCGGCTCAACCGCGCGGCCCACAAAGGAGGAAACAAGCATGTCGTCTTTGAAGCCGCTTGCAGATCGTGTTCTGGTCAAGCCCGACGAGGCCGAGCAGAAGACCGCTTCTGGTCTGTACATCGCCAGCAACGCTCAGGAGAAGCCGCAGCGCGGCACCATCGTTGCCGTTGGCGCCGGTAAGGTCAACGACAAGGGCGAGCGCATCCCCATGGACGTTCAGGTCGGCGACGTTGTCATCTACGGTAAGTTCGGTGGCAACGAGGTCAAGGTCGACGGCGAGAAGTATCTGCTGATGCGCGCCGACGACATCTACGCCGTCGTCGAGGCCTAGTCTCGTCAGAATCTCTGATTCGTCTTTGAACGCGCCTGCCGCATAGGACTCGGAAGCGGCGACGCGAGTCACATTTCTTTTGGAGGATTACCTACCATGGCAAAGAACATTACGTTCAACACCGATGCCCGCGCCAAGCTCGCAAAGGGCGTCAACACTCTGGCCGATGCCGTTACCGTCACCATGGGCCCCAAGGGCCGCTACGTCGCTCTGCAGCGCACGTTCGGTGCCCCGACCATCACCAACGACGGCGTTTCCGTCGCTAAGGAGATCGAGCTCGAGGACAACATCGAGAACATGGGCGCTCAGCTGGTGAAGGAGGTCGCCACCAAGACCAACGACACCGTGGGTGACGGCACCACCACCGCAACCCTGCTCGCTCAGGCTATCGTCAACGACGGTCTGCGCAACGTCGCCGCCGGCGCCAACCCGCTGGCCATCCGTCGCGGCATCGACAAGGCCGTCAACGCCGCCGTCGCCGAGATGAAGAAGCAGGCCAAGCCGGTCGAGACCAAGGAGCAGATCGCTTCCGTCGGCACCATCTCCGCTGGTGACCCCGAGGTTGGCGAGAAGATCGCCGAGGCCATGGAGGTCGTGGGCAAGGACGGCGTCATCACCGTCGAGGATTCCCAGACGTTCGACATTACCATCGACACTGTCGAGGGCATGCAGTTCGACAAGGGCTATGTCTCCGCTTACTTCGTCACGGACAACGACCGCATGGAGGCCGTGATGAAGGATCCTTACATCCTCATCACCGACCAGAAGATCTCCAGCGTCCAGGACATCATGCCTGTTCTCGAGGCTGTCCAGCGCGCCGGCCGTGGCCTGCTCATCATCGCTGAGGACATCGACGGCGAGGCTCTGCCGACCCTGGTCCTCAACAAGATCCGTGGCGCCCTCAACGTCTGCGCCGTCAAGGCTCCGGGTTACGGCGATCGCCGCAAGCGCATCCTCGAGGACATCGCCGTCCTCACCGGTGGCCAGGCCGCTCTGGACGAGCTGGGCGTGAAGGTCGCTGACATCACCGCCGATATGCTCGGTACCGCTAAGTCCGTCACCATCTCCAAGGACAACACCGTCGTCGTCGGCGGCGCTGGCTCCAAGGAGGCCATCGACGCCCGCATCGCTCAGATCAAGGGCGAGATGGAGAACACCACCTCTGACTTCGACCGCGAGAAGCTCCAGGAGCGCCTGGCCAAGCTCTCCGGTGGCGTTGCCGTCATCAAGGTCGGCGCTGCTACCGAGTCCGAGCTCAAGGAGATTAAGCATCGCGTCGAGGACGCCCTGCAGGCTACCCGCGCTGCTGTCGAGGAGGGCATCGTCGCCGGCGGTGGCGTCGCCTTCATGGACGCTGCTCCTGCGCTCGACGCTGTTGAGATCGACGACCCCGAGGAGAAGATTGGCGTCGATATCGTCAAGAAGGCTCTGACCGCTCCGGTCGCTACCATCGCCAAGAACGCTGGCTTTGAGGGCGCTGTCGTGGTCGACAAGGTTGCCGAGCTGCCCGCCGGCCAGGGTCTCAACTCTGCCAACGGCGAGTGGGGCGACATGATTGAGATGGGCGTCCTCGACCCCGTCAAGGTCAGCCGCGTCACCCTGCAGAACGCTGCTTCTGTCGCCAGCCTGATTCTCATCACCGAGGCCACCGTCTCCGATGTGCCCAAGAACACTCAGCTTGAGGATGCTATCGCTGCTGCTACCGCTGGTCAGCAGGGCGGCGGTATGTACTAAGGCCGACAAGGTCTAGAACTCCCACCGGGAATCCGGGGGCGTGACGGGGTTTCTCTCCGGAACGTCCTCGGACATGCAAAGAGGCTCCGCATCGCGCTTCGCG
>CABUVH010000207.1 GCA_902494935.1 uncultured Collinsella sp. | reverse complement strand
GATTTGATGTACCCTCCAGCGAGCCCAAATGCCACTCGCGCAGGTCATCGACCAGCTCTATCGAGCGGCCCTCACCAGCAATTAGCTCAGCCGTATGCCGCGCCCGGCCCAACGGCGAGGAATACACACGGTCAAAGGTCACGCCACGCGCCTCAAACGCCGCGCGCGTCGCCAGCGCCTGCTCGCGCCCGCGCGCCGTAAGCGGCGAATCGTGCCCACCCTGCAAAATGTTCTGCACATTGAGCTCAGTCTGCCCATGCCGCACCAAATACAAATCTGCCACACGTCCTCCCCTCGCACCACCGCAAAGGGGACAGGTACCTTTGTGGTGGTTTACCGCCGGATCACACCGCGGTGACGCTCAGCTACACCAGTACGTCGGCAAGCGGGCGCTTGGGTACGTGGTGCACCTGCGCCTCGTCGCGCCAGTAATTAATTGAGCCGTCGGGGTTGGAATCGATCGCATCGATCACCTGTGTCTCGGCCGGAACGCCAAACGCCATGATCAGCTTGAGCTCATACTTGTCGCTATCGAGCCCCATGGCATCGATCGCGTGGGGCGTAAAGGCCTTGAACATGCAGGCAGCCACCTCGGGCGTGGCGCTGCGGGCGGCGAGCATCATCGTCTGCGCGGCAATGCCCGTGTCGACCTCAGTAATAGGAGCGGCGGGCTTACCCGGAACGGCGCGCTCGGCAAGAATCGCGATGTAGCCGGTCGGGCGCTCGCCCTCATCGGGACCCGGCCAATCCTTGAGCGCACCGGCCCATGCAAGCTCGTCAAATACACGCGCGCAGTCCTCTGCACCGCTTACCACATGAAAACGCAGACGCTGAGCATTGGCACCACAGGGAGTCAGGTGCGCCAGCTCCGCCAGCTCAAGCAAAAGCTCACGCGGCACGCGCATGGACTCGTCAAAGCGACGGCACGTGCGGGCGCAGCGAACCAACGCATCAAACGCGTCCAAGCCGAGCTTTTCGCAGCCTTGCTTTGCCATCGATTCGACACTCAACGGTGCCTCGGGAACTGCTTCGTTCATAGGGACCCCCAATACAAGCCAATTGTCCTTAGGAAAATCTAACCTAAAACGTAGGCAATAACGAACAGGGCTGCAATGTTCTACACCTGTTGAATAGAAAATTGCGACGTGGGGAACAACGGAAACAATTCGGGACCTTTGGGTTACGTTTCGCCCTCCCCGACCCATACGCCAGCGCCTTTAGGCGATACTGGTTGTAACGATCAAGGCTTACGCCGCACGGAAAGGAGACATTATGGGCATCTTTAAGAACGATGACCAAAAATCGAGCCAGTTTGGATTTGACGAGAAAAGCATGGCAGGCAAGGCCGTCAAGGCCGTGCGCTGGATTTACGCCATCACGGGCGTCTTGGCGCTCATTGCTGGTATCGCGCTGCTTTTTGCACCCGCCAAGTCCCTCGTCTTTTTGACGACTGTCCTGGGTTTTTACTTTGTAATCACTGCTGCCATCAGGCTGTTCACTGCCATTTTTGAGCCGCTGCTGCCCACCGGCTGGCGCGTGACGAGCATCATCTCCAACCTACTCATTATCTTGGGCGGCGTCATAATCCTGCGCAACCAGGCCTTCTCGACCGCGACGCTCACCACGATGGTGGTTATCGTGGCCGGCTTTGGCTGGATTGTCGAAGGTGTCATGTCCATTCTGGAGTCCGAGCTTTCGTCCAACCGCACCCTCGCTATCCTGAGCGGCGCACTCTCCATCATCGCCGGCATGTTCGTGTTTATCTATCCGCTATGGTCGGCCAAGATGCTCGTCATCTTTAGCGGCGCCGCGCTGCTGGTGTTTGGCGTAACGCTGATTGTTCGCGCTATTCAATTTGGCAAACTGGTGCACTAGATGCCGCGAACGCTCTTTATTGATGCCGACGCCTGCCCGGTCACGCGCGAGTCGATTGACTGCGCGCGGCGGGCGGGCGTCGCCGTTGTTATCGCCGGCAACAGCACGCAAAACCTGGAACGGCACATTCGCCGCGACGACCCGCGCGATGCCGAGTACGCGCGACGCGGCTTTTGGGTCACGACGCTCGATGTGAGCGTTGGCACCGACAGCGCCGACTTTGCCATTATCGAACGCCTGCAGGCGGGCGACGTAGTCGTGACGCAGGACATTGGCTTGGCGAGCATGGTGCTCGGGCGCGATGCCGCCGCCATCGGCGTGCGCGGGCGCGTCTACGATAAGGCGACCATCGACATGCAACTGTTTATTCGCCACGAGGAAAAGAAGGTGCGCCGCGCCGGCGGTCGCACTCGCGGTCCGGCGGCATTTACCAGCGAAGACCGGGCCCGCTTTAAGCGCAACCTCACCGAGCTGCTGCGCTAACCAAGGTAGATTTTCGGGACATGCCCGGAAATCTACCTTTTTGTTTTGCGCGGTGTGAGCGCTCGGAATCCATGGCTCAACAAAAAACGGGCTTCAAAATG
>CABUVH010000206.1 GCA_902494935.1 uncultured Collinsella sp. | reverse complement strand
GCACCCGCCACAATTGCCAACACCGCCAGCCAGCCAATGCAACTAATCGCCACGCTCGCGCTCAAAAACGAATGAAAGCTTGCAAGCTCGCGCGAGCAGTCCACAAACACATAGGTGGTCTCGTCGCCCTGAACCGTAACCGTATAGCGGTAGTTACCAGAAAAGCCCGAGGTCCAACCCTTGGAATATAGTCCTGCAGCGATGCGTGCAGCACGCTTGGCACCCACCGCGGCAATGCGGGCCGTGTTGACATCGGTCACCTGCCCACCGGCATTCGACACCGTAAAGTAGCGCGTGTCGAAGGGAGACTCCGCCGTCATACCTTCGAAGTGCCCGGTGCGCATGACCACCCTGTCACCGGCAGCGGTCTTACCGGCGCCCACATCCTCGCCGAGATCGGTCTTGGGCTCATCCGTCCAATCGATGCCGTCCTTGCCCGCCAAGATATAGTCCAGACGAGCGTCGGCCATCTTGCAGACATGCGAGTAGTTGACGATATTGATGCCGGCGATGATAAGCGTAAGCACGGCGGTCACGGCACCCATGGCAACCAGGATGAACTTACGACGCAGGCGACGTCCCATTGCACTGGCAGCATCGGCGCGCCCCGGATTACCCGAGTCCGCGCCCATGCCGAGCTTTGCCGTCGTGCGCTTCCACCACGCACTCGCGCTCACGCCTATTCGCCCTCCTCAACAACCTCGAGCGAATAGCCCTGGTTGCGCGATGCACGGATGGCCACGTTGGCACCAAGCGCCGTCAGCTTTTTGCGCAGGTACGAGATATAGACCCACACCACGTTAGCGCCTTCGGGCGCGTCCTCACCCCAAACTTCGAGCATCAAACGCTCGGTGGGCATGCGCGTGCCGGCGTTGCGCATAAAGAGCTCCATAAGCTGAAACTCTCGATTGGCCAGGCGCTCCTCGCCCAAAGGGCCCACGAGTGTGCACGATGCCGTGTCGAGGCGCACGTTGCCCACGCTGAGCGTCGTGGCGTCAATTGCCGTCGCGGCACGCGTCATGGCGCGAATGCGTGCGAGCAGCTCCTTGGCGGCGAACGGCTTGGTCAGGTAGTCGTTGGCACCGGCATCCAGGCCCTCGACCTTATCGGACACCTCGCTTTTTGCCGTGAGCATGATGATGGGCAGTCGCTTACCGGCGGCGCGTGTGCGCTTGAGTACCTCGATACCGTCCATGCCGGGCATCATGATGTCCAGAATTGCGGCGTCATAGTCGTTGGCGAGCAGATACTCGAGCGCCGTCAGACCATCGAGCGCGGTATCGACCTCGTAGTCGCTATGTTGAAGAATCGCGGTAAGGGCGCGGGAGAGGCCGGGTTCGTCCTCGGCAAGCATCAGCTTCATAGTTGTTCCTTTGGCGCACGGCTATACAGGTTTCGATACTGCCGATGATAGCGCACCGTCAACCGCCTTAGCGCAGCCTTAGCCGCTCAACCTGCGCGTTTTTAAATACGCAGGATATGGCTTAGCCAAACTTAAGGCGCAGATGTCAAACGCTTGTCCGCACGCCGGAGACGATAGAACAGCAACTCACCCTTTCGCGGCACCTTTATCATGCAAAGAGCTCGGGCACTATTCCTCGTACGCGCCCTCAAGCCGAAGCAGCCACTCCTTGCGGTCAAGCCCGCCGGCATATCCGTTGAGCGAACCATCGGCGGCAACCACGCGATGGCACGGCACGATAATCGAAATGGGATTGCGTGCAACCGCAGTCCCCACGGCACGGGGAGACACAACGGGCGCCTCGTTTCCCGGTACACGATGTCGAGCCGCAACACGCTGGGCGATCTCGCCATACGTAGCGACCTCGCCACGCGGAATAGAAAGCAGCTCGTACCAAACTTCACGCTGAAACGCCGTGCCGATCATATGCAACGGCGGCGTAAACCGAGGTTCCTGCCCTGCAAAATAAGCATTCAGCCAAGCCCAGGAACGCTCAAGCACCGAAGACGCCGCACCATTTGCCGGACTCACCGACGACATGCCGCCAGCACCAGAAACTGCATCGGCGCCTTCAACATGTTCGGGATCTTCTTTGAGAAGCGTGGAGCCAAAATGCTCCTGTCCCTCAAACCAAAGTCCCGTCAGACCGCGGCCATCAGCGGCAAGCAAGATTTCGCCCAAAGGCGAAGCAAACGTCGTCGTGACCACCAGCGGCTCCTTTCAAAACTCCGCAACATAATACCGCGAATTGTGCAGACAACCCCAATCGACCCCAAAGTCACCCAAGGCAGCAGGCGCGCAGCGCCGCAGCTGCCGCACGACCCCAAAGTCCCCGCAGGCAGCAGGCGCAACGCGCCGCAGCTGCCGGCCGCGCCCCACAGTCCCCAAAGGCGGCAGGCGCGAAGCGCCGAGGCCGCCGCCGGGACCAAGGCCCGCAATGGCCACGCGCCCCCACATCAGCCCAGCGGCCCCAACCAACAACGGCCCCATCGCAGGCCGCTTGCAGCAGCGTCGCCGCAGGCGGGGGCTGGGCTTAGTTTT
>CABUVH010000205.1 GCA_902494935.1 uncultured Collinsella sp. | reverse complement strand
TGTCGACGAGCGTCGTCATGCCGCCCACGCCCGAGCCCACGTAGACGCCCAGGCGCTCGCGATCGATGGCGCCTTCGACATCAAAGCCCGCATCGTGCATGGCTTCGTCCGAAGCCGCCATCGCAAACTGAACGCAGGGGTCGAGATGCTTGGCGTCACGCTTGCCAAAGTACTCGTTGCTGTCAAAGCCCTTGACCTCGGCTGCCACCTTGACGGCAAACGCATCGGTATCGAAGTGCGTGATCGGGCCGATGCCGCACGTGCCAGCACACATTGCCGCCCAGGTGGCAAGCGCGGTGTTGCCGAGCGGCGACACGGCACCGATACCGGTGATTGCAACTCTCTGTTCCATCATGGTCTCCTCATCCAAGCCGTTCTTCGGCCCTGGTTTCTACATCGCCATTCCGCCGTCGACGCGCACGACCTCACCCGTAATGTAGGCAGCCGCATCGCTCGCCAAAAAGCGCACCACGCCGGCCACCTCCTCGGGGCGCGCCATACGCTTAAGGGGAATCTGCTCCTCGGTTACCGTACGCACCTTCTCCGAGAGCTTTGCCGTCATATCCGTCTCGACAAACCCGGGGGCAACCGCGTTCACTCGTACGCCGCGGGGCGCAAGCTCGCGCGCCACCGCCTTGGTCAGGCCGATCACGCCCGCCTTGGAGGCAGCGTAGTTGGCTTGCCCAGCATTGCCCATCAGGCCCACGACCGAGCTCATGTTGACGACGCAGCCGCCGCGCTGGCGCATAAAGGTCTTGGTGAGCGCGCGCGTCGTGTTAAACGTTCCTTTAAGATTGACATCGAGCACGCGATCGAAGGCGTCATCGCCCATGCGCATGAGCAGGCCATCGCGGGTGATGCCAGCGTTGTTGACGAGCGCCCAAATGGAGCCAAAGTCGTTGAGGACCGCTTCCACGCACGCGTTGACGGCAGCGGGGTCGGCCACGTCGCATTGATATGAGCGCGCCGTGGCGCCAGCCGCCTCGCAGGCGTCGCACGTCTCGCGCGCCGCATCGACGCTGCCGGCATAGACGACGGCGATATCGTAGCCATCCTCCGCCAGACCGATAGCGCAGGCGCGGCCGATACCCCGCGAGCCGCCCGTGACCAGTGCCACGCGACGTGAGTCGTTGCGCTCGAGCGCGCCGTTGTTCAAGTTGCCCATGTCATTCCTTTCGGGTTACAGCCCTGTGGACCATGCGAGCTCGTCGGCAATAGCTGCGACCTGCTCGGCCGTCTCGCACGAATACACACGAACGTCGCTCAACGTACGCTTGATCAGGCCGGACAGCGTTTTGCCGGGGCCGACCTCAATAAATGTGTCGATGCCTTGATCCTGCAGAGCATGCAGCGTATCGACCCAGCGCACGGCATGGCTCACCTGATTGGCCAAGACATCCGATGCCGTCTGGGGGTCCGCCGGATAGGGCGCCGCTGTCATATTTGCCAAAACAGGAATGAGCAACGGGGACGGCGCGTGACCGGCCTCAATATATGCGGCAAGGCCACAGGTCGCCTCGGCCATATAGGGGCTATGAAATGCACCCGACACCGCGACCTTCATGGCGCGGCCGCCAGCCTCTTTTACTAGGACGTCGAGGGTCTGCAGCGCATCGGGCGCTCCGGCCACAACCGTCTGCTGGGGACTGTTGTAGTTGACCGGCCAGCAGTCCTCGCCGGCCTGCGCAGCTAGGTTCTCGACTTGCGCAGCATCAAGTTTGATGACGGCGCGCATGCCGCCGGGGTGACGCTCGGCCGCCGTGGCCATCAATGCCGCGCGCTCACACACGAGCTCAAAACCCGCTCGCGTATCGAATGCCCCCGCAAAGGTGAGTGCAGCGACCTCGCCCAGCGAGAATCCCGCACAGGCGGCAGGCACCACGCCGCGCTCGCGCAGGGCGACGGCGACAGCCAAGTCGTGCACGAACACGCAAGGCTGCGTGTTCTCGGTCTGCGAGAGCTCCTCCTTGGAGGCGCTCCGGCACTGCTCGCTCGTCCCCGGGCGCACCTCATCGGCAATGGCGAACACCTCGGCGGCCGCCGGCGATGTCTCGATCAAGTCGACGCCCATCGCGGGGTGCTGGGCACCCTGGCCGGCAAACAAAAACGCTACGCCACCCATGCGCACGCACCCTTCAGGACGTGCTCGGCGCCGGCGACCAGGTCGTCAACGATTTCGCGTGCGCTCTGGCGCTCGTTGACCATGCCGGCAATCTGTCCACACAAAAACGAACCCTCTTCGTAGTTGCCGTCCTTGGCGGCCTTACGCAGCGCACCGGTTCCCATAGCACCGAGCTCCTCGGCACTCGCGCCGAAACCCTCGCTCTTGGCATAGGCGTTGGTGAAGGGGCTCTTGAGGGCGCGCACTGGATGTCCCGTCGAGCGACCGGTCGCACGCGTTGAAGTGTCGTTGGCCTTCAGGACCATCTCTTTGTACTGCTCCGAGACGGTGCACTCGTCTGCGACCAGAAAGCGCGTACCCACTTGCACGCCTTCGGCGCCCAGCATAAAGGCGGCCGCCACGCCGCGGCC
>CABUVH010000204.1 GCA_902494935.1 uncultured Collinsella sp. | reverse complement strand
TCTCGCCGGCGGCACCGAGGCCGCAATCATCCCCGATGCCGTTGCGGGCTTTACGTCCTGCCGCGCATTGACCACCAACCCCGATCCCGCGACGGCCTGCCGTCCGTTCGATGCAGACCGCGACGGCTTTGTGATGGGCGAGGGCGCCTGCGTGCTCGTGCTCGAGAGCATGGAACATGCGCAGGCGCGCGGTGCGCACATTTATGCCGAGGTCGTGGGCTACGGCAACACCGATGATGCCTATCACATCACGAGTCCTGATCCCGAGGCTGCCGGCATTGCCCGCGCGATATCGCTGGCGGTGACCGAGGGCGACGTCAAGCCTTCCGAGGGTCTCTACATCAATGCCCACGGCACATCGACCAAGCTCAACGATTCGTCCGAGACGACGGGCATTAAGCGTGCGCTCGGCGAGGACGCGGCGCGCGCCGCGCACGTCTCGTCGACTAAGTCGATGACCGGCCACATGATCGGTGCCACGGGCGCCATCGAGGTCATGGCCTGCGCCATGGCGCTCGAGCAGGGCGTGGTGCCGCCGACCATTAACTACCACACGCCCGATCCCGCCTGCGATCTTGACTACACGCCCAATCGCGCGGTTCGCGCTGACCTTACCTGGGCGCTTTCGACCAACCTGGGCTTTGGCGGACACAACGCCGCCATCGCGCTGCGTAGATATACGAGGAGCTAGAGCATGGATTCCAAAAGACTTGCCGAGATAGCCGATGTTATGGAGGACCGCGGCCTCACGCGCGTACGCGTTGAGGAGCCCGATGGCACCGCGGTCGAACTCGAGCGCGCGAGCGCCGCACAGCCGGTTGCCGTGCCCATGCCCATGCCGAGCGCTATGGCCGCTCCAGTTGCAGCTCCCACAGTCGCGCCTGCCGCACCGGAGCCCGCCGCGCAGACACCTGCCGCCGCACCGGAGCCCAAGGGCACCGAGGTGACCGCTCCCATGGTCGGCGTTTTCTATGCTGCCCCGGCGCCGGGCGACGAGCCGTTTGTGCACGTGGGCTCTAAGGTCAAGGCCGGCGAGACGCTCTGCATCATCGAGGCCATGAAGGTTCTCAACGAGGTAACGGCAGAGGCAGACGGCGAGGTGCTCGAGATCTGCGTGGCCGACGGCGACCTCGTGGAGTTTGGCAGTTGCCTTATGAGGATCGGATAGGTGATATCCATGAACAAAGAAGAGCTTAAGGAACTGTTGCCGCATCGCGAACCGATGCTTTTGCTCGACGAGGCCGAGCTGGTGGGCGACGAGGCCCACGGCAAGATCACGATTACGGGCGACGAGTACTTTTTGCAGGGGCATTTTCCGGGAAACCCGGTGGTCCCCGGCGTGATTCAGTGCGAGATGCTCGCCCAAAACTGTTGCGTGCTGCTGATGGGCGATGAGGAAGCGCGCGGCGCGACGCCGTTCTACACGAGTCTGGACAAGGTGCGCTTTAAGCGTCCGGTGCGCCCGGGCGACACGGTTGATCTGGTGTGCACCATCACGCGTGCGCGCGGGCCGTTCCGCTTTGCGACGGGTACTGCGAGCGTCAACGGTGAGGTTTGCTGCCGCGCCGATATGTCTTTTGCACTCATGCACGAAAGTTAAGGAAGGCTTCATGTTCGACAAAGTGCTCATCGCCAACCGCGGCGAAGTCGCGGTCCGTGTTATCCGCGCGTGCCGCGATATGGGCATCAAGACCGTCGCCGTTTATTCCACGGCCGATGCGGACGCGCTGCACGTGCAGCTTGCCGACGAGGCGTATTGCATCGGCGGTCCGCGTCTTGCCGAGAGCTACCTCAACGACGATGCTGTGCTCACCTGTGCCGTAAAGTCGGGAGCTAAGGCAATTCATCCCGGCTATGGCTTTTTCTCCGAGAAGGCGAGCTTCGTGCGCGACTGCGACAAGTATGGCCTGGCGTTTGTTGGTCCTTCGGCCAAGGTGATCGACAGCATGGGCGACAAGGACGCCGCACGTCGAACGGCTGCCGCGGCGGGCGTGCCCATCGTGCCGGGCTGCGATTTGCTCAAAAGTCCCGAGGAGGCAACGGCCGAGGCTGAGCGCATTGGCTGCCCCGTGCTTATTAAGGCGCGTGCGGGCGGTGGCGGTCGCGGTATTCGTAAGGTCGAGCGCGTGGAAGATGCGGCAAAGGCCTTTATTGAAGCACGCGCCGAGGGCGAGGCCGTTTTTGGCGACGGCGAGTGCTACATGGAGAAGTTCGTCGCGCCGGCGCATCACGTTGAGGTGCAGATTATGGCCGATAAGCAGGGCCATGTGTTTTCGCTCGGCGAGCGCGAGTGCTCGGTGCAGCGGCGCAACCAAAAGCTTATCGAGGAGAGCCCCGCGCCGTGCCTCGACGGACACGACGACATTCGTGCTCGCATGCACAAGGCAGCGCGTGACCTGGCTCGTGCCGTCGGCTACGAAGGAGCCGGTACCATCGAGTTCCTGTATTCGGACGACGGCAATTTCTACTTTATGGAAATGAACACGCGCTTGCAGGTGGAGCATCCGGTTACGGAGTTTGTGACCGATACCGACTTGGTCAAGTGGCAGCTGCGCGTGGCAGCCGGCCAGCCTCTGCCCT
>CABUVH010000203.1 GCA_902494935.1 uncultured Collinsella sp. | reverse complement strand
CGAGATGACGTCGCATCTGGGCTACGCGCCCGGCGACAGGGAGTCGAAGGCGGGCGGCAGGTATGCGAACTCGCGCAACGGTTCGTATCCCAAGACGCTGTCCACGCCGGTGGGAGAGGTGACCGTGCAGGTTCCCCGCGACAGGGACGGCTCGTTCACCCCGAGGTTGGTGCCCAAGCATTCCAGGAGGCTGGGCGGACTGGACGAGATGATCATATCCCTGTACGCGGGCGGCATGACGGTGCGCGACATCCAGCACCACCTTGAGAAGACGATCGGCACGGACCTGAGCCCCGAGACGATATCCAACATCACCGGCGCGGTGAGCGACGCCGTGCTCGAATGGCAGGAGCGGCCGCTGGACGAGTTCTATCCGGTCTTGTACCTGGACGCCGTCAGGGTCAAGGTGCGCGACAACGGCAGGGTGCTGCCCAAGGCGGCGCACATTGCCATCGGCGTCGACATGGACGGGTTCAAGCATGTGCTTGGCATATGGGTCCAGGACAACGAGGGCGCCTCCTTCTGGGCGCACGTGTGCGCCGAGATGGCCAACCGGGGCATGGCCGACGCGTTGATCGTGTGCTGCGACGGGCTCAAGGGCCTGCCCGAGGCCGTGGAGGCCACGTGGCCCAAGGCGATCGTGCAGACCTGCGTGGTGCACCTGATACGCGCGGCCAACAGGTTCGTCGCCGACCACGACAGGAAGAGGGTGTGCGCGGCGCTCAGGAGCGTGTACTGCGCGTCCAACGGGCAGGCCGCGGAAAAGGCGCTCGGCGAGTTCGCGGAAAGCGAGCTCGGCCGGAGATACCCGTCGGTGGCCGCCACGTGGAAACGCTCGTGGGACCGGTTCGTCCCGTTCCTGCAGTTTCCGCCCATGCTCCGCCGGGTGGTGTACACCACCAACAGCATCGAATCGCTCAACTACCAGCTGCGCAAGGTCAGCCGCAACCGCAGCCAGTTCCCCAACGACCAGGCCGTGGTCAAGCTGTTCTGGCTGGCAATCTGCGACATCGAGGACAAACGCAGCCTCAAACGCGCCAAAGACGGCAACAAAACCAGGCGCAAAAGCGAGGGAAGGCTCATCGAGGGGCGCATAACGACCAACTGGAAACAGGCCCTCGCCCAACTCGCGGCCGCATACCCCGAACGAATGGAACCCTATTTATAAAACACACCCCAAACACAAACAACTTGACAAGCTCCCGAGCGGGCCTTGTTCGGCCGGGTGTGTCTCGACTCGGGAAAATAGCCGGGTTATGGCGGGCCGGTGCCCTTCATCTCGCCATTTCGGTGAAACGGACTAATTCCTACCGCTTTTTCGGACCGGAAAGTTATGCCGCATCGGCCTAACTTCTATTGAACAGACACACAGGGGCCTCGCCCCCTCCGGCAGCGTCTCCGCGGCCTTGACGAGCATCCCGTTGGCGAGCTCCGCGTCGGGACTGAAACCGGCCGTGTACGCGACGATCCTGCCGTCGTGGCAGTCGATCATCGGCGAGAGGTACACCTTCCCGTCCCGGGCCTTGATCTCGGTGATGTCCGTGAGCCGCTTCTCGTTCGGCGCTTCGGCGGTGAAATCCCGTTTGACGAGGTTGCCGGGCGCGGGAGTCGTCTCGCCTTCGTATGAGCTGTATCTGCGTCGTTTGGGCACATGCGCGACGAGTCCGTCCTCGGCCATGATCCTGCGGATCATCTTCTCCGAGACGCCGGTCCTGAGCATGGCCTTGATTCTGCGGTACCCGTACCTGCCCTTGGACGCGGCGAACGCCTCGGCCACCTCCGTTCTGAATCCGGAGTATTTGTCAACCCCGAGTCTGGTGTGGTGATAGTGGTAGCTGCTCGGCGCGATGCCGAGCAAGCATATCATCGAGTTGAGTGAATACGCCGGCCTCAGACGGTCGATCAGCAGCGTCTTCTCCCTGTTCGACAGGCGCCGCAGGTTGGCGCCTGGGTCTTTTTTTACGACCTCCACCACCTCCCTCATCAACGCGTTCTCCAATTCCAACTCCTCGACCCTGCGGCGCAGCGTCTCCGTGTCGTCGTTGCCGTCCCCGGCATCCCGGCTTCGACACGGTGCGGACGCGGTCTTGCCGTTCTGCGCGGCGTTCCTGTTCCTGGCCTGCAACGCGGCCATGCCGTCCTCCCGGTACGCCTTGACCCAGTTGTGGACAGCTCCAATGCTCACGCCGAGCCGTCGGGCTGCCTGCTTCCGCGCATGCCGCCCAGCACCAGTTCGATCGCCTTCGTTCTTGTCTCCAAGGGGATGATGGGTTTCGCCATATGGCCAGCATACCTGGGATCCTTCGCCAGCCAGCGTTCCAGGCACTGTCTGGTCGGGTATCCCAGATACTCCACCACCTGGGCCGTGGTCATCGGCGTGGTGAAATACAAGTCCACCGCGCGCTGTCGTTCCTCGGGGCTGAACATATGATAATCCTTTCGTCCGGTCTCCAAGAAAATGTCCGCAGCCCCTACTCGCGCTTCGATATGTTTTTGATTGCGTAACGGCGCGACGGCATCGCTTTTGCGCATGTCGGGCGCTTCGTTGCCGCCACCGGCGTAAGATATCTGCGAATGTCAAACATAAGCGAGAT
>CABUVH010000202.1 GCA_902494935.1 uncultured Collinsella sp. | reverse complement strand
GCGCGCCGCCCTGTTCGAGGCGGGCCAGAACCCCTATCCCGAGCACTCTGAGCTTGAGGACTACGTCGCCGATATCGAGGCTAAGTACGCCGATCTTGCCGATGGTGAGGACACCGCGGATGTCGTGAAGATTGCCGGCCGTGTGGTCGCCAAGCGCGGTCAGGGCAAGATCATGTTCATCGTCGTGCGCGATGCGACTGCCGAGATTCAGCTGTTCTGCCGCATCAACGACATGGACGAGGCAGCTTGGAATACGCTCAAGGCTCTCGACCTTGGTGACATCCTGGGCGTGACCGGCGTGGTCGTGCGCACCAAGCGCGGCCAGCTCTCCGTCGCCCCCAAGAGCGCGACCCTGCTCTCCAAGGCCGTTCGTCCGTTGCCCGAGAAGTTCCACGGTCTTTCCGATAAGGAGACCCGTTATCGTCAACGCTATGTCGACCTGATTGCCAACGACGATGTTCGCGAGACCTTCCGCAAGCGCTCGCAGATTCTCTCCACCTTCCGCCGCTTCATGGAATCTGACGGCTACATGGAGGTCGAGACCCCCATCCTGCAGACCATTCAGGGCGGCGCTACGGCCAAGCCGTTCATTACGCACTTCAACGCGCTCGATCAGGAGTGCTACCTGCGCATTGCTACCGAGCTGCACCTCAAGCGCTGCATCGTCGGTGGCTTTGAGCGCGTCTTCGAGATCGGCCGCATCTTCCGCAACGAGGGTATGGACCTCACCCACAACCCCGAGTTCACCACGATGGAGGCCTATCGTGCCTTCTCGGATCTCGAGGGCATGAAGGCACTCGCCCAGGGCGTCATCAAGGCTGCCAACAAGGCTATCGGCAATCCCGAGGTCATCGAGTATCAGGGCCAGACCATCGATCTGTCCGGTGAGTGGGCAAGCCGTCCCATGACCGACATCGTCTCGGACGTGCTCGGCAAGCAGGTCACCATCGACACGCCGGTCGAGGAGCTTGCCGCCGCCGCACGCGAGAAGGGCCTGGAGATTAAGCCCGAGTGGACTGCTGGCAAGATCATCGCCGAGATTTACGATGAGCTGGGCGAGGACACCATCGTCAACCCGACCTTCGTATGCGATTACCCCATCGAGGTCAGCCCGCTTGCCAAGCGTTTTGAGGACGATCCGCGCCTGACGCACCGCTTTGAGCTGGTCATCGCCGGCCACGAGTACGCCAACGCATTCTCCGAGCTCAATGACCCGGTCGACCAGGCCGAGCGCTTTGCTGCCCAGATGGCCGAGAAGGCCGGCGGCGACGACGAGGCTATGGAGTACGACGAGGACTACGTGCGCGCCCTCGAGTACGGTATGCCTCCCGCGGGCGGCATTGGCATCGGCATCGACCGCGTGGTCATGCTGCTCACCAACCAGGCTTCCATTCGCGACGTCCTGCTGTTCCCGCACATGAAGCCCGAGAAGGGTTTCCAGTCCGGTGCCGCCGCTGCCAAGGCTGCCGAGGCCGGCAACGCCGCAAGCCCGTTCGTCAAGCCGCTCAAGCCCACGCTCGATTACTCCAAGATCGCCGTTGAGCCGCTGTTTGAGGAGTTCGTCGACTTCGATACCTTCTCCAAGAGCGATTTCCGCGCTGTGAAGGTCAAGGCATGCGAGGCCGTCAAGAAGTCCAAGAAGCTGCTGAACTTTACGCTCGACGACGGTACCGGTACCGACCGCACCATCCTTTCTGGCATCCATGAATACTATGAGCCCGAGGACCTGGTCGGCAAGACCCTGCTCGCCATCACCAATCTGCCTCCGCGCAAGATGATGGGTATTCCCAGCTGCGGTATGCTGATCAGCGCCATCCACGAGGAGGAGGGCGAGGAGCGCCTCAACCTGATCCAGCTCGACGCTTCCATCCCCGCCGGCGCAAAGATGTACTAGGGGGTTACGGCGTTTTGCCAAACGCCGTAACCGCTCGACGCTGCGCGGGCCGCATTTGGACAATCTGACGTTCAACTTCAAGGGCGCGACCGAAAGGTCAGCGCCCTTTCGTTTCACGTCACCTTGTCTCAAATGCGGCCCGCTCGCTGACTTATGCTCAACCTGTGGCGCCATTTTGCCTGAAGGCATCTTGCTCGCTCTGGCGGGTTTTCGCTGTCTGTCCTCTATCTGCGGTGTTGCCCTGGTTGGCACTTAGGGACGTTCCTTTTGTGCCGGCACTTGGGGACAGTCCTAGTCGTTGGGGGTCTACCGACGCATTGGAGGTTTGCGCCTTCCATGCATGACAGCCGTCTCTTTTATGTTTCCTTTAGCCGTCGCTGCCTAGGATGGGGGTTAGTCGGTAGGAAGGGAGCGTCTATATGGACGATGCGAGCGAGCGCGCAATCGAAGAGGACATGCTCGATCAGTTCAATTACTTTGATGATGAGGATGAGGAGCTAATCGATCGTCGCGAGCCGGCATCGCTTGACTCATTTGATCTGGTCGATGAAGAGCCCGACGAGGACGAGGGCGAATTAACGGAGCCCCCACAGCCTTCGCGCCTTGACTCGCTGCTTTCGAGAGCCCCCATGCACCACGGCGTTCGTGCCGGCGCGCTCCATATGAAAACTGACTGGCACCAGATCGTGACGGCAGGCGATGAGCTTGCCGTCGATGCGCCGCTC
>CABUVH010000201.1 GCA_902494935.1 uncultured Collinsella sp. | reverse complement strand
CTTTCGAACGAGGTTATAGCTTCCGTGACGTTTTTCGCCCTAAGCGGGATGTCGTGGTACGTGGGCTTTAGCCGGCAACGTTGGGCGCAGCGTCTTGTGCGCCCGGGCATGCTGCTAGCATGCGCTGCGGGTGCGTGGCAGGTGTGGGAAATCGCGAATGCCTACACCATTCGCACCATCAGCACGTGGAGCACGCCTAGCGTGCAGGCTAATTTAGTGCTAGCAGCGCTTATGGGCGGGGCCTTGCTGGCAATTTGCTCGCTTTCGTTGTCGGGGTATAGGACGCCGCGCCGCTTGTTCGGGGCTCTTTTGGCAATTGCAGGCGTAAGCGCCGCGGCTGCGGCGGTGTCGCAATCGCTTCAGTTCGCGGAGCTTGGCGCCATGCGCAACGTCATGACGTTCGCACGGGATTTGGCGCCCTGGTATCCTGCGGGTATCGCCGTCTCGGCGATTCTTGCGGGTTGCGCTATTGCGGTGGATGCGCGCGGGCTGCGCATGCGCGGCTCTATTGACCCTGTGCGGGCGTGTGCGGCGTGTGCTTTGATGTTTGCAGGGGTGTTCACGGTTCGCTTTGCGTTTTACTGCTTGCATATGACGGTGGGGTTCTAAAGAGCGGGGAAAGGAGACCAGCTATATGAAGTCAAGGGCTAAACCGTAGGTTTTCGAGAACAGCAAATTATCCGAACGTTGCAGCTTGAGAACCGAATATCGAATGCTTTCGGGCATGGCGAAGCGGGCGGCGAGGCCGCCTGCGAAGAATCCGGCATGGACCGCCCTATTCCCTCCCCGGGTCGTACGGGACCTGGTCGCGCATCACCGCGAACACGATGTGGCACAGCTTCCTCGCCACGGCCGTGACGGCCACGCGGTGGGGCTTGCCCTCGGCGCGCTTCTTGTCGTAGAAGGCGCGCAGCCCCGGGTCGTACTGCCTGGCGCGGTTGGCCGCCAGCCACAAAGCGCGGCGAAGGTACGGCGAGCCGTGCTTGGTTATGGGGCCGCCGCCGCTGTCGAACTGCCCGGACTGGCTCACCGACGAGTTCAGCCCGGCGTAGCTCACCAGGGCGGACGCGTTTCGGAAGCGCGACACGTCGCCTATCTCCGAGACGATCTGGGCGCCCGTGGCGTATGACACCCCGGGTATCGTGAGCACGAGCGGCTCGACCTCGTCGAGCAGGGCCCTCACCCTCGCCTCGACCTTCGCGCACTCGGATTCGGCGAACTCGATCTGCCTTATCAGGGACTTGACCTGGAACGAGGCCGCCTCCTGGCCGAGCCTCACGCCGATCGACGACCTGGCCGCGGCCTTGATCTTCGCGGCGTAGCCGGCCGACTTCCCGCCGCGCCTGGACGCCTCGGCGATGTCGCGGGCGAGCGAGTCGGCGCGCCTGCGCGCCAGCTCGAAGGGCAGCGGGGACTTGGACAGCACCGCGCGGCTGCCGGCCCCGAACATGTCCGAGAATATCCCGGCGTACTCGGGGAAGTGCGCGTCCATCAGGCACACGCACTGGGTCTTGAGCTCCGCGGCCATGCCGCGCAGCGACTGCAGGTAGCGCGACAGCGACCTCAGCGACGCCACCTCGTCGGTGGCGAGCCTGGTCTCGTCGTACTGCCCTATGCGCAGCGTCTCGGCTATGAGCCAGGCGTCGATGCGGTCGTTCTTGACCTTGTCGAGCTTCTTGAGCTTGCGCACCGCCTTGACCTGCATGGGGTTTATCACGGCGACCGAGTAGCCCCGGGCGACGAGGAACGAGTAGCACGCCATCCAGTAGTGGCCGGTGGCCTCCATGCCCACGACGACGTCGGACGGCGACCCCGCAAGGCCCTCGAGCCACGCGACGGCCCTCTCCAGCCCGGCCTCGGCGTTCTTGAACGGCATCGGCCGGCACATCTCGGCCCCGCGCTCGTCGACCGCCCCTATGACGTGGTCCGTCTTGGCGATGTCCACACCCGCGTAGATCATCCCCGGCTCCCTTCTGCGATGCGGCGGGGCCTGCCCGAGCGCCCGGGACCGCAACCTCCCAAAAGAGATCCGAGGTGGCGCGTCGCCCCTCATCCAGCTAATTCGCGGCCTTTCCCGAACGGGGCAGGATGCCACTCTCCTTTGCGAGGTCGCATCCGGCGCCTCAGCCTACATGTCGGCATCCCTGCCCGCCAGAGTCTGCATTGCACCTGAAAGCATTCGATATTCGGCTCCCAAATGCAACAACTAAAAGATAGGAGCCAAGATGCTCTCAAACATCATCGGACTCGTCTCCGGCTGCGTCACGTTCCTCGGCGGCTTCCTGGTCGTCTGGGGCGCGGTCTCTCTCGGGCTCGCCATCCGAGAGCAGCAGGGAGGCGCCCAGATCGCCAGCGCGATCTCGACCATCGCTGGCGGGGCGATCATCATCGCCGCCGCCATCTACTTCGGCCAGCTCGACACGTCCTGGCTCCCCGCCTAAGGGAAGGAGGATGTGCAAATGCTATCCGTAAGGGTCCAGAAGGACATCGGCGAGTATACCGAGAAGATCGTGGGCAAGCTCTCCGCGCGCACGCTCGCGTGCCTCGCAGGCGGACTCGCCTCCGCCGTCGGAGCCGCGGCGCTCTGCCAGTTCGCCCTCGGCATCGAGGTGCGCGACGCCGCCCTG
>CABUVH010000200.1 GCA_902494935.1 uncultured Collinsella sp. | reverse complement strand
GAGCTCGCGCGCCGTGGCGACGTTCTGCCGTGGACCCCGCGCGCGAGCAGGGCCTCGCGCCTCTCGACAAGCCTCCGCACGCCCTTGGCGGCATGCCTCCGGGCGACCCGGTCCGGGGCCTGGCCCCTGGCGGGCTCCTTCGGCCGCGCGGAGCACGTCAGGTAGTGCCACGCGGCCTCGACCAGCGCCTTCCTCAGGTGCTTGTTGCCGGCCTTGGTGATCGCGCCCCTGCGGTCGCTCTCCCCGCTGGAGTGCTCGGAGGGCGTCAGGCCGACCCACGCGGCGAACGAGCGGGCGTTCCTGAACCTGGAGAACTCGCCGGCCTCGAACACGAGGTCGGCGGCGGTCGCGGTGTCGACGCCCTTGAGGCAGCGCAGGGAGTCGACCCTCCTCCTCCACCTGGGCTTGCGGGCCTCGGCCTCGACGAGCCCCTCGAGCCTCGCCTTCTCCTCCGCCGCCCGCCTGACCGCGTCGACGTAGTAGGCGAGCACGTCGTTGTCGGCCCCCTCCGCGAACCTTATCGACTCGATCCAGGACCAGTGCGCCCGGGTCCAGTTGCCCTTCCTGCGGCCGGTGGGCGTCCTCTCGTCGAAGGCGAGCCCGTGCCTGAGCAGGAACTTGGAGAGCCGCTGCTTCGAGCGCGAGAGGTCGTCCCTCGCGTCCTCGAGCGCCCTGGTCAGGTCGCGGGCGGCCTCGCACTCGTCGTCGGGGACCCACACCTCGACCACGTTGCCGACCGACAGCATGCGGGCGAGGAACTCGGCGTCGTTGCGGTCGTTCTTCCTGCGCCTGTCCGCGCTGGGCTTGATCATCTTCGAGACGGCGCCGACCACGCAGTCGACCCCGAGGCCGGAGAGCCTCTTCTGCAGGTCGAACCCCGTGACCCCGGATTCGTACACGCACCTGGCCTTTGGGTCCACGGACCGCACCCACTCCGCGACTGCCCCGGCGTCGTAGCCGAAGGTCGCGCAGCGCACCTCCCCGGTCATGACGTCGAGGGAGACTGCCTTTATCGAGCGGGCGTGGACGTCGAGGCCGACGAAGGTGGTAGTATCGAGCATGGGAGCCCCTTCCATGAATGCGGCGTGGCCGCCGCGGCTGAATTAGACACTCACCATTGTCGGCCTAATCCGCGGTCTTTCATGCAGCAGGGGCTCTCAATGTTTTTATGTCCTGCTCATATCGTCTGTGTCTCGAGGACTCGTTAACGCCCTGAAATAGAGCTATCTTCGGCATCGGTCTCTCGTCAAAAACTAAGTGAGTAGACTTTTCGAAACTTGCCGAGCAGACCATCCGTATTGCTTTATAAAGTCGCAGGGAAATGACTTGTTTCAAAACGGCCTGGTCGCCATCAAGCCAAAAGTCTACTCACTTAGAACCGCAGCCGTCCACGATCGAACTGTTTTGTGTCTAACGGGCATCTTTCCGTCAATTACTCCCAATTTTGTCCAGTCAACGAATAGTTCAGACCGAAGTAATGTCTCAGCCCTTTGCTCATCTGAGCTTTTATCGCGATATTCAGCATCGAGCATCCTGCATACGGTCTTAACGATCGCGCGGAATCTACCCTCATCGGATATCTGTCTGTGTGTCAGGAGAAGTACATCGTAGCCCATGGCCTGAAGGGCCGTCATGCGGTCAGCGTCACGCAAGCCATCCCCTGCGCGTCCGTGCGAGGCCTTTCCCTGACATTCAATGGCCACCTGTCGCCTACCGTCCGGTGAAGAAAGAAGTAGGTCGATATATACACGGGACTTTCCCACAATCGCTCGAGCACTTGTGTTTAGCATCACTTCAACATTAAGCTCTATGCCGCAAAAACCTTCGCCTCCCAGGGATCGCGGCAATGCAAGTAGCAAATACGCCTCGACCTCAAAAGGCGATGCGGCACCCAATGGAACGAGTTGCGATACCGTCATAAATCTATTGCCGTAACGCATCCCACAAACATCTGAACAAAAACGGTCAAGGTCTCTGCCCAAAACCAAAGCGTCTCGACGCCATAAATTTGAAGCGGTGCCGTCCTCGGACGGGCAGCGCACCCAACCCAACGTCGTCGAAATCGCGCCCGAATCAATTGCACGCGTAAGCTCCGCCTCAAGTGCCGCCGGCAGAGCACACACCGCAAACAGGCCGCACATCTCCGCCAACACAAAAAGAAGCTGAAGATCCGTCAGATGCCGCGACATGATGAATGCCGTCAGTAGAGGAGACGTAATCAAAAATCCATGCTCCGTTTCCAGCACGGATTCCCTGGGGAGCTCACCAAGGAACAGCCGCTGCCTAATGCTGGTAGGACAAGTCCGCTTGTTTCTCGACCGAACCAATGTATACAACGGAAAGCCGAGCGCAACCGCAGCAGTCGGGTTACGGGCGAGATCATATCGCTGCCGGTCTTCTTCCGGCCGTGGAAGCGGCGGACACAAAGCGCGAACCTGAGGGGGCAAACGCCAGTACCTAAAAGCCGATATGTCACAAAGTAGATCCTTCATAGGCACAGGAAAACACGAATTTCAACCCAGTCAGTCACGCATTGGCGCGAACGCACCAAAAATGGCACCGAACGGACTGCTAAGTTTTCAACAGCCCTCCCCAACTGGCCAAAAGCTTGCCGAGAGCTGGACGAAGCCCTGTTGAAAACCCCATTTTTTCTCATGCAG
>CABUVH010000199.1 GCA_902494935.1 uncultured Collinsella sp. | reverse complement strand
CGAGCCGTTCTTGCCGTTCGTGTCATAGCCCTCGACGATGCCGCCGATCAAGAAGCTCGGATCCAGGCCCATGCGGTCGAGCATGGTGGCGCACATCGAAGACGTGGTGGTCTTGCCATGCGTGCCGGCAACAGCGACGGTGGTGTAGCCGTGGCCCAAAGCAGAGAGCATCTTGGCACGGGGCCACACGGGAATACCAAGCTCGCGAGCGCGCACGAGTTCAGGGTTGGACTCCGGAATAGCGGTGGAGACAACAACCACGTCGGGCTTGACCTCGTCGATCGTGGCGGCCTCATGGCCCACATGCACCTTCACACCAGCGCGGGTAAGCTGGCGGATATAACGTGACGTCTTAAGGTCGGAGCCGGTAACGGCATAACCACGCTCGTGCAGAACGAGGGCGATGCCGCTCATGCCGGCGCCGCCGATACCGATAAAGTGGGCGCTCTTAAACTCGGGCGCGGAGGTTGCAGTCTGGGAATCAGCCATGTGCTCGTGTACTCCTTGCGTAAACACTGCCTGTAACCCGTTAACTGTACCGCACCTACCGCATCAGCGCGAGGGCGACCGACGATATCCCGTCTAACTAACGCAAACCCTCTACCGCATCCGCCAGAAGAGCGGCGGCCCTATCCTGAGCCAGACCACGCGCCGCCTGACGCATGGCGTCGCGTGCCGCCGCGTCATCGACCAGGTGCAGCAGCTCATCGGCAAAGGCAGAACCGTCGATATCGGCATCGGCGCAGAGCACGCCGGCCCCGGCGTCGACCAGATAACGGGCATTGGTGGTTTGGTGGTCGGCTGTCGCATGCGGGTACGGCACGAGCACCGAAGGCACGGCGAGCGCAGCGATCTCGGCCACGCTCGATGCGCCCGAACGCGAGAGCACCAAATCGGCAGCAGCCAGCATATCGCCCATGTTGTCGATGTATGGCTGGACGCGGTAACGCTTCGCCTCCTCGGGCGTCAGCGCCAAAGCGCGCTCGGTCTCCTCAAAGCCGTCGGCACCCGTCGAATGCAACACATAGAGATTCTTGCGCGAAAGCAGCTCGTTTTTGAGCGAAACCACGCGCTCGTTGAGGTGCTGGGCGCCAAGTGAACCGCCAAAGACGAGCAGCAGCGTAGCGTCCTCGGGAACACCAAGTGCCTTGCGGCCGCGAGCGCGATTGCCCTCGATCACCGAGCGACGTACGGGGTTACCGGTCATGAGCACGTGGTCAGGGTCACCTTCGCGCTCAAAGACCGAACGCGCTGCCGGCACCGAGATGCACACGCGGGCGGCGTGGGAGTTCATCATCTTGTTGGCCAGGCCCGGAACAGAGTTCTGCTCATGCAGCAGATACGGAACGCCCGCGCCCTTGCACCACCCCAGCAGCGGAACCTCGACATAGGCACCAAAACCGATGGCGGCATCGGGCTTGCCGACCTTTGAGAAATGATTGGCGAGCGCACGTTTGGCCTTGTTGACACGCCACAGCGAGGTCAGCGCCGTCCAAGGACGGGAGCGGTCGAAGCCCGTGACCGTAATGGGCACAAAATCAAACCCAGCCTCGGGGACCAGACGACCCTCGAGCTTGCGCGACTGGCCCACGAACACAACGTGGTGGCCACGGTCACGCAGTTCTTCGGCCAAGGCGAGCGCGGGGTTGATGTGTCCTGCCGTGCCGCCGGCTGCAATAGCAACGGTCATTTTATCGGTCATGGTAGTCCCTTCGTACACGCGGTCCCTGGTCGTCGGTACGCAGACGCGCCGACGGGTCCGAGTTCAAATCGATTCGATTATATCCGCCGCCCGCGTTGCGAGGGCTGGGGCGCTGCGGACGACCTTGCGGAGCCGTTCGCTGACGCGGGCGGGCTGCCGGCTCGGTCGCAGAGCCATCCAGGACGGTAAAACCGTTACGCGAAGAACGCTCGCCGCGCACGTGGGGCACGCCGGCGGTACTCTCATCCATAACGGCAAAGCTCTCACGGCGACGGTCGTACTCATCGCGACGGGCGCTCTCGTACGAAACGCGCAGGATCAACCCGGCAAGCATGAGCGACACAATAATCGACGAACCGCCGTAGCTAATAAACGGCAACGGTTTGCCCGTCATGGGAAACACGTTGAGGATGCCCAGCGCGTTAATCAAAAACTGCACCGCGAGAATGACCGCGGAGCCAGACGCCATAAGCGCGCCCCGACGATCGGTCGCCTGCTCGGCAATGCGAAACGCCGAGTAGATCAGCATCGCAAACACCAAGAAGAACAGCACGGTTCCGACAAAACCGACTTCCTCGCCAATGATGGCCAGGATGTAGTCGTTGTGCGCTTCGGGCAGATACGAGTACTTCATGGTTGAGTTGCCAATGCCGCGGCCGAACAGACCGCCCGAGGCAAAGGCCATGATTGCAAGCGTGGCCTGATAGCCGTCACCATACTCGTCGGCCCAAGGGTTCAAGGCAACCTGAATACGCACCATACGGTACGGCTCTGCGACAAGCGCAATCACGATCACGAGAATGCCGAAGATTAGCACGCCGATGATAAATCTGGGGTCGAGACCCGCAAACAACGCCATGCACATGAGGGTCAACATCAACGAATTCCTTCGCAAGATGGGCATCTACCTGGGCATTTCGCTCTTTCTGATCTTTATCCAGCCCGATTTCGGTACTGTCCTGATCATCCTGTTGACCCTCATG
>CABUVH010000198.1 GCA_902494935.1 uncultured Collinsella sp. | reverse complement strand
CCCTTAAAGCGGCGACCGCAGGCAGAAACCACCACAAAACGGCGAGCCGGGTCGGCATCGACGATGGCCTTGATCTTCTTAAAGTGTTCGGCGTCGGCGACCGACGAGCCGCCAAACTTGGCAATCTTAATCATGGCGTGGAGGTTACCTTTCTAAAAGCCTCTGCAAACCTGTTTTGCGCGCTCTGATACCATGGTTTCACCGATTGGGACCAAGGTATCCGAGGAGCACTGTTATATGGGAACTTATCATAGTACACGAGGAAGCACTTTATCATGCTCAAGTAAGGTGGCAATCCGTACCGGCATCGCTCCCGACGGGGGTTTGTTTGTCTCGGACGAGCTTGGCACCCAGCAGGTCGATATCAGCTCGCTTGCTGATAAATCGTACTTTGAAATCGCTCAAAATGTGTTGGGAATGTTACTGAATGATTACACGGCCGAAGAAATTTCGGCGTGTGTCGACGAGGCATACCGCGGCACGTTCGCGAGTGAAGAGGTCACGCCTCTCGTCAAGCTCGACGCAGCACCGGGCACCGACGCCCCTCAGACCTATGTGATGGAGCTCTTTGGCGGCCCCACGAGCGCCTTCAAGGACGTCGCCCTGCAGATGCTCCCCCGCCTCATGGCCCGCACCTCCGCCCAGGACGGCGGCGCCGAGCGCATCATGATCGTCACCGCCACGTCGGGCGACACGGGCAAGGCAGCACTCGCCGGCTTTGCCGACGCCCCGGGCACGGGCATCACCGTCTTTTATCCCGAGGGCAAAGTCAGCCGCGTACAGAATCTGCAGATGTCCACTCAGGAGGGCGATAACGTCGCCGTCTGCGGCATCCGCGGCAACTTTGACGACGCCCAGAGCGCCGTCAAGCGCATCTTTGCCGATAAGGAGCTTGCCGAGCGTCTGGAGGCCGCAGGCACGGTGCTTTCGAGCGCCAACTCCATCAACGTCGGCCGTCTGGTACCGCAGGTCGTCTACTACTTTGCCGCCTATGCGCAGCTGTTGCGCGCCGGCGCCATCAAGGCTGGCGATGCCGTGGAGTTCTGCGTACCGACCGGCAACTTTGGCGATATCCTGGCCGGTTACTATGCCAAGCGCATGGGTCTGCCCGTCGCCAAGCTCATCGTCGCGAGCGACAAGAACAACGTGCTGGCTGACTTCCTGAGCACCGGCGTCTACGACCGCAACCGCCCGTTCTTCACGACCATCTCGCCTTCGATGGACATCCTCATCAGCTCTAACCTGGAGCGCATGCTCTACTTCCTGTCCGATGGCGACTGTAAGCTCGTTGCCGGCCTTATGGAGCAGCTGGCGCGGACTGGTCGCTACGAAGTTCCCGCCGACCTGCTGGCAAAGATTCAGAGCGTCTTTGGCTGCGGTTGGGCCAGCGAGGACGAGGTACGCACTGCCATCAAGAGCTGCTGGGACGCGAACGGCTACGTGATCGACCCGCACACCGCCTGCGGCTATCACGTCTTTGAGCAGGTCGCTCCCGCCGAGGGCGCCAAGGCCCGCGTGCTGCTTTCGACCGCCAGCCCCTACAAGTTCCCGCGCGCCTGCTGCGGCGCCCTGGGCCTCGACGTTCCCGAGGACGACTTTGAGGCCATGCGCGTGCTCGAGCAGGCAACCAACACGGTTGCCCCGGTCCAGCTCGCCGAGCTCGAGTCCAAGCCCGTCCGCTTCGAAGACGTCTGTGACGTTAATGAGATGGCAAGCTACGTCGAGTCTGCAGCAAAAAAGATGGCTTCCAACTAAAACCCCTTATTATGCGCCGGCGAAAGCCGGCGCACCTTCTTTCATCAGATAACCCCCGGGATGATGACGAACTGACATGCGGGTCTGCCTGTTTAGTTCGTCGCGAGTTCCGCACGAGCCGGAAAGCACTTAATGTGCTTTCCGAGCGAGCCAGGACTGCCCGAGCAGCGAACTAAACAGGCAGACCGCCCAGGAGATTCCCATGATCAAAATCACCGTCCCCGCCACCAGCGCGAACCTAGGCATTGGCTACGACACCCTCGGCATGGCCGTCAGCCTCTACTCGCACTTCACCTTCGAGCGCGCCGACAAGCTCACCATCACGGGCTGCCCCGAGGAATTCCAAAACGAGAACAACCTGGTCTACGTTAGCTTTGTCGATGCACTGGCCGCATGGGGCGAGCCGGCCTTCCCCGTCGCCATCGACATTCAGACTGACGTTCCCGTCGCCCGCGGCCTGGGCTCCAGCTCCACCTGTGTCGTCGCCGGCATTATGGCCGCCGCCGCGCTGACAGGCCACACCGTCGACCGTGCCGAGCTCGTCCGCATTGCCACCGAGGTCGAGGGCCATCCCGATAACGTCGCCCCCGCTATCCTGGGAGGTGCCGTCTGCTCCTTTACGCCGACCGATTCGCTCCCCCAGTGCCTGCGCTACGAGGTAAGCGATCGCTTGCGTTTTATTACCGTGATTCCGCCCTACGAGGTACATACGAGCGAGGCGCGCAAGGTCGTGCCGCAGGAGGTTCCGCTCTCCACCGCCGTATGGCAGATGGGCCGTATCGCCGGTATGACGCGCGGTCTTGAGTCCGGCAACCTCGACCTGATTGCCGCCGCCAATGACGACCGCATTCAGGAACCCTATCGTCGCCGTCTGATTCCCGACTACAACGCCGTGCGCGACACCTGCCTTAACGGCGGCGCCAAAACCATCTGGATCAGCGGTTCGGG
>CABUVH010000197.1 GCA_902494935.1 uncultured Collinsella sp. | reverse complement strand
CGGCCGGCACGATGCCGTGCATGAGCACGGTCGCCACGCGCAGCTCGGTAAAGGCGTCGACCAGGGCCTGCGTCATGGCGGTGTTTGCCGGCTCGCCCTCGAGCTTGTTGGCGGCCTTGGAGGCGTCGCTCCAGCGCTTGTTGGCGGCGCGCAGGTAGTCGTCGCACACGGCGAGCGCGCGGTGCGTCTCGAACTTGTACATGGCCTGCTCAAAGGCGAGAGCTGCCTGCTGGGCAGCCTCGACCACGGTGTCGGAGGCGGCACCGGCGGGGATGCAGCCATTGCGATAGGGGCTCTCGTCGCCCTCCTTGACGGCGACGCCGTAGAAGCAGCTGCGGGCCAGGCGGTTGAAGACGCCGGTCAAAAGGGCGCTCTCCTTAAGGGCTGGATCGATGACGCGCTTGTCGTCGCAGGCGCGCACCTCGTTGCCGTCCTTGTCCTTGCCGGTCACGCGGGTGTCGTATGCCTTGGGGCTAAAGCTCACCGGCTTCTCGGACAGGCCGAGCGACAGCCAATGCGCGCGCATCTGCTCGCAGGTGTAGTGGTTGAGCAGGTCGTCTGCCGGCGGGGGAGGCGTCTGCGAGGACGAGCTTGCCTTTTTGCCCATGTAGAGCAGGTGGTAGCAGGCGCTGACGGTGCTCTGCGTAAGGTCCCAACCCAGGGCCTCCCACATGGCGGTCTGCGCGATGCAGTAGAAGTAGATGTTGTCCTGGCCGATGAACTGGTAGATCTGAGCGTCGTCAGAGCACCACCAGTCGCGCCAGTCGAGTGAGCTGTGCTGGTAGGTGGGCGCGGGGACCTGCGTGGAATCGGCGGCGGGCTCGCCCATGAGGGCGGCATCCTGGGCGGCGACGCCCTCGGTCACGCCGGCGGCCTTGGCATCGCGTGCGAGCACGGTGCGCGTATAGCTGATGGGAGCCCACAGGCTCTCGGGCCAGCACCAGCAGGTGACGTCGTTCACGCCGTCGACCTCGGGCACCGGAACGCCCCAGTCGATGTTGCCGGTGATGCGGAAGGGCACGAGCGCCTTGCCGCTGCGGAAGCGCACACCGCCGTTGGCGAGCACTGCGTGGGCGTCGTCGCGCTCCTTCCAGCTGGGGAAGGTGACGGTAAAGCTGCTCTTGTTGCCCTCGGGCTCCAGCACGGTGTGCTCGGGGAGCTGGTCCTCGACGGCGTCGAAGGCTTCGCGGAACTTGTTCTGAATGTAGAGCTGAGCCGGCAGCAGCCACTCCTCCATGGTCTTGGAGACTACGGAGCGAACCTGCGGGTTCTGGGCAAGCTTGGCGGTGTAGGTCTTCATAAAGTCGAGGTAGGCGGGCAGGTCGAAGTAGAGGTTGTCGACCGGGCGCAGCTCGGGCACCTCGCCGGTGAGCTGGCTCTTGGGCGCGATGAGCTCTTCGGGCTCAAACTGGTGACCCAGGTCGCACTCGTCGGCATAGGCCTTCTCGGACTTGCAACCTTGGATGGGGCAGCGGCCGATGACCTGGCGACCGTTGAGGAACGTGCCGGCCTTGGCGTCGTAGAACTGCAGGGTAGAGCGCTTGGAGATGGTGCCCTGCTCGTGCAGGCGCTCGATAATCTCGGCGGTCACCTCGTTGTGAATCTGGGCCGCCGGCTCAAGGCCCGAGCCGCCGTAGATGTCGCAGCTGATGTTGTAGTTGTTGAGGGTCGCGGCCTGGCGGGAGTGATTGGACTCGACGTACTCGCTAATGGACTTGTCGTAGTCCTCGTTCTCCTTGAGCTTGCGGTAGCTCTCCATGATGGGCGAGCCGTAGCAGTCGGTGCCCGAGGTGAAGATGACGTTCTCGCGGCCCAGACGGTCGCGCAGGAAGCGGGCGAAGAAGTCGGCCGGGACAAAGACGCCGCCGACGTGGCCAAAGTGAAGGCCCTTGTTGCCGTAGGGCTCGCCGGCAGTAACGATGGCGCGGCGAGGCCAGCTGGGACGGTCGTTCATGGAGTATTTGGATGCCATGGGACTCCTTCGCATATGGTGAGAGCGCGGCCGGCCCGGGGCTCGGCGACGCAGTGGTCAATTCGTGCATATCGTTCGACATTATCGCACATGCGGGCGGGTGCGTGACGGGGGCGCTATCCTAAGATGCTATGAATGAGATTTCCAACATACATGCGTTTGAAGACGAGGATTTCCTGCACGCCTGCTTTGTGTGGGGGATGGCCGTGCTTGGCGCATTTGCCGTGTGCCTGGTGCCGTTGTTTATGCTGCTGGGCGGACCTGCAGACTTGGATGCGGCGGACGCGGGCGGCTGGACGGCGGTCTTGGGCTGGATAGTCGGCTTGGCTGCGGTTTCGGCGGCGTCATTTGCCGTGCATGAGCTGGTGCATGCGGTGTTCTTTAAGCTGTTTGCGCCCGCCGGTGCTTGGGTGACCTTTGGGGCAAATCTCGAAACCTGCATGATTTACGCCTGCGCCGAGGGCGTGGTGTATTCGCGCCGGCGGTACGTGGCAGTTTGCCTGGCGCCGACGGTTGTTGTGACGGCGGCGTTTGCCCTAGGGTTTGCGCTCTCGGGCTATCCGCTGCTGTGCTACCTGGCGGCTGGTCTGCACTTGTCGGGCTGTGTGGGCGACTGGTATTACGTGCGAACCATTCTGCGCGACCGCCGCATTGTCGCCTGCGAGGACACGTCCTTTGGCGTGCGCTTTTTCGCAAGGTAGTCTTTTTGGGATGATTTTTCTGGGACGGGGATTAAAAAATCATTG
>CABUVH010000196.1 GCA_902494935.1 uncultured Collinsella sp. | reverse complement strand
GTCCGGGCGTAACCTATACGGCCGATACGCTTCATGCCCTTCGCGACTTTTACCCGCCGCAGGTAAAGCTCTACTTTATTACGGGCGCCGATGCGATTATCGATATTGTGACCTGGCATGATGCCGAACGAATCGCTGAGCTTGCTACCTTTATTGCGGCGACGCGACCGGGCTTTGATATCGATACGGCGCGTGCCCGAATCAAAGAGTCGGGGCTGCCGTTCGACGTGCGCTATATTCAGATTCCGGCGCTGGCGATCAGCTCGACGAACATTCGTAAGCGAGTTGCCCGCGGCATGAGCGTGCGCTATCTTACGAGCGAGTCCGTGCTCGGCTACATTCGCAAACGCAGGCTATATGCCGATTTGGGCCAAGAAGATTTTGAGTGATGGGGGTCTACGTTGTCGGTAGAGGATCAGTTTGAGGGCGATGAGCGCGCGCTGCTCAAGCGCATTCAAGAGCTGCTCGATGTTCGCATGAAGGATAAGCGCAAGCGCTATGTGCATTCGCTGGGTGTTGCTGAGACCGCACTTCATCTGGCCGAGGTCTACGGCGTTGACCGCTTTGATGCCGCTGCCGCCGGCCTGATCCATGACTGGGACAAGGTGCTTTCCGACGACGAGCTGGTCACGCGCGCTCTGCACTACGGCATTAAGATTGCCGGCTCTCCTTCCGCCGCGACGCCGCTTTTGCATGGCCCTGTTGCCGCCTATGAGCTTCCGCAGCTTTTCCCTGAGTTGTCGTTGGCCGTTTTCCAGGCTGTCGACCGTCACACCGTGGGTGCCTGCGACATGACGCCGCTCGATATGGTGGTCTTTGTGGCCGATGCCATTGAGCCCAACCGCCACGGCGACTATGCCCATGCGTTGCGCAAGATGGTGGGGGAGTCGACGCTCGATGAGTTGTTCTTCTCCTGTTTTGCGCAGGGTCTGGTCTATGTGATCCAGTCCGGGCGCTATCTTTATCCCACGGCTATTTCGATTTACAACCATTACGCCCAGCTGCGCTAGCTCGGGCTGTCTAGAAAGAGGTATTCCATGGCCGACGAGACCATGACCGACGAGCAGATTCTTGAAGGTGTGGAGCACAAGAGCTTCGTCGCCACGTCCGACCGCACCGCCGCCTCGCTGTCCGCGAGCGGTGTCGCCGCCGAGGATGTCGCCCGCGCCGCCGCGCAGGCCGCCTACGACAAGAAGGGCGAGGACGTTCAGGTGCTCGACCTGACCGAGCTTTCCGACGTATGCGACTACTTTGTGCTTGCCACCGGTACCAACAACCGCCAGGTCGATTCTATCGTCGACGAGATCGAGGAGAAGGTCGCCGAGGCTTGCGGCGAGCACCCGTTCTCCATCGAGGGTCGCGAGCAGAAGACCTGGATGCTCATGGACTATGGTTCGGTTGTCGTCCACGTCTTCACTCCCGAGGCGCGCGACTTCTACCGTCTCGAAAAGCTCTGGGGTGACGCTCCCCAGCTCCCCCTCAACCTCCTCTAGAGCTTTGCTTGGGCCAGGGCTTTTTTAGCTACCCTTATCCGTTTGCCGGGCAGTTGCACCATTTGCAGCTGCCCGGCTTTCTTTTGCCCAAAAGTAGCTAATTTGGGACGGGGCTTTTTTAGCTACCACCTACCGTTCGCCGAACAACGCGATTTGTCGCACCCAGTACGTTTTTTTCTGCTCTGGCTCGGGTAACGTAATTCTTATCTGTAGAGGAGGGAATGCGTATGACTCGGACTGCGCGAGAAATCTCTGAATATGGCTTTTACCATGTCGTTCAAAAGGGGTGTGGTGGTCAGCTGATATTTGAGGATGAGGATGATCGACTCTATTTGATTCGGCTGATTGCTTCGAAATGCCAGAAGTTCAAAGTTGATGTCATCGCGTGGTGCCTTATGGATAACCATATTCATCTTCTGCTTGACGATGAGCATGCTCATCTGAGTGATTGCATGCATTCGATTACGACGGCGTATGCCATGTATTTCAATTCTAAGACAGGCAGAAATGGTCCACTCTTCCAGGATCGATTTAAGAGCGTGCCGATTCTTGATGATGATCAGCTGCTCAGCTGCGTTCGTTACATTCACGATAACCCTGCGAAAGCCAGAATTGACACTGCTTCGCTCTATCGCTGGAGCAGCTTTAGCGAGTATATGGGCTATCCGGGTATTTGTAAGACTGATTGCGTGCTCGAGTTGCTCGGGAATTCTCAGAGGTTTTTTGCATTTAGCACCTCGGGCGAGCCCAATGGCTATTGCTTCCGTTATGGCGCTCACGTGAGTGATGCTGACGCGCTTGAGTTTGCGCAGGCGTTGCTCAAACCTTACGAGCCTCACCATCTCAAAGCTCTGCCAAAGGGCGTGCGTGATGACTGTATCCGCAAGCTCAAAAGCGAGGGCTTTTCGATCAAGCAGATCGTGCGCCTCACGGGCATCGGCCACTGCACGATTCAAAAAGTCAAAGTTGAAAAGTAGCTCATTTCAGGCGGGGTAATTTTGCTACGGCCACCAAACCGGGCATCCGGGGTAGTCAATTTGGGACGGGGCTATTTTAGCTACCCTTTGGCTGACGGTGAATGAATTAGGCCGAATGAATCTCAACCGATATATAGGGGTAGCTAAAATAGCCCCGTCCCAAATTGACTACCAATGCCGTGTCGGACGGAAGGCAGCAACCCCCCGTCCAAAAAAGACTAGTTATTGAAGCGGGATTGGCGGCCGAAGGAAAG
>CABUVH010000195.1 GCA_902494935.1 uncultured Collinsella sp. | reverse complement strand
GGGGCGACGCAAAAGCGTCGCCCCCGTTTTTAACCATGTCAACTGAACCTAGTTCAGTTTGGTTGATTTCCGATCTCAGCCGAACACATTGAGCGGAAAGGCCGTTCCCGCAGTCAGTCGAACGTCCCCGGGGCCCTTCTCAGGCCCCGGGGACGGCATTTTCCCAGTTGAAGGAACGGTGGAGATGTGTTTCGATGGGTCAGATTCGTGTCGTTCCGAAAAGACCGTGAACCTTTTGTGGGACACGCGGCGCCGTGGTACCATAGCCAAGTTTGTTGTCTTGGTCGGAAACCAAGACGCCTTATGCGCTGATCGGTAACCAGCGCCTGACCAATAAGGAGTCCTACCATGAAGCAGGGTATCCATCCCCAGTATGTCGAGTGCACGGTGACGTGCTCCTGCGGCAACACCTTCAAGACGCACGCTACCGTGTCCGAGATGAAGGTCGAGCTTTGCAACGAGTGCCATCCGTTCTACACCGGCCAGCAGAAGTTCGTCGACACCGGTGGACGCGTCCAGCGCTTCGCCGACAAGTTCGGTGGCGCCGCTGCCGCCCAGCTCAAGAAGGCTGAGGAGGCCAAGGCTGCCAAGGCCGCCAAGGCTGCTGAGGCCGAGGCCGCTCGCAAGGCCGCCGCTGAGGCTAAGGCTGCCGAGAAGGCTAAGCGTGCCGCTAAGTTTGCCGAGGAGGCTGCCAAGCAGGCCGCCGAGGCTCCCGCAGAGGCTCCCGTCGAGGAGACCGCTGCCGAGGCCGAGACCACCGAGGCTGCTGAGTAAATAGCTCGCCGCGGAATCACTCGCATTCATGGCATAAGGGCCGTGCATCCGTTTGGGTGCGCGGTCCTTTTCTTTTTATTGGTGCAAACCAACCTGCCCCCATTGCACCAAATGGCAGAGAGGCGGCGTTTGCCCAGATAAAACCTGCCAAAATTAACCTGTCCCATTGTGGCAGGTTGGTCGTAGTTATTACGTGGCGGTCGAGGTCGACCGTATAGGCCGCGCCTTGTTTGGCTAAAGTACAATCATCTGTGTTTAACTCGCCCGCAACTGCACGACGTGGGCGATGGCCAAAAAGGAAAACCACATGGGATTCATGTCAAAGCTGCTGTCCTTTGGATCCGATAAGGACCTTAAGCGCTACTACAAGATCGTCGACCAGATCAACGGTCTTGAGCCCCAGTTTGAGAAGATGACCGAGGAGGAGCTCCGCGGCCAGACCGATAAGTTCCGCGAGCGTTACGCCAACGGCGAGTCGCTCGACGACATGCTCCCCGAGGCCTTTGCCACCGTGCGTGAGGCTTCCAAGCGCACCATGGGTATGCGCCACTTTGACGTGCAGCTCATTGGCGCCATGGCACTGCACGAGGGCCACATCGCCGAGATGAAGACCGGCGAAGGTAAGACCCTCGTCTCCACGTTGGCCGGCTATCTCAACGCTATCGCCGGCAAGGGCGTGCATGTCGTTACCGTCAACGATTACCTGGCAAAGCGCGACTCCGAGTGGATGGGCCGCATCTACAAGTACCTGGGCATGACCGTCGGTCTGCTCCAGAACAACATGCCGCTCGAGCTCAAGCGTCCGGCCTACCAGGCCGACGTCACGTACGGCACCAACTCCGAGTTCGGTTTCGATTACCTGCGCGACAACATGGTCACCCGTCCCGAGCAGCGCGTGCAGCGCGGTCACAACTACGCCATCGTCGACGAGGTTGACTCCATCCTGATCGATGAGGCCCGCACCCCGCTGATCATCTCGGGCGCTGGCACCAAGTCCGCCAGTACCTACAAGGACTTCGCGCGTGCCGTGCGTGGCCTTGAGCGCGGCGAGGACGTGTCGCACGACATGCTCACCGCTACCGAGGACGTGGAGCCCACGGGCGACTATGTCATGGACGAGGCCAAGCACACCATTGCCGCCACCGAGCGCGGCCTTAAGAAGATTGAGCGCCGCCTGGGTATCGACGACATCTATGCCGATCTCTCCGGCCAGCTGGTCAACCACCTGCAGCAGGCGCTGAAGGCCCAGTACATGTTTCATCGCGACAAGCAGTACGTGGTCACCAACGGCGAGGTTAAGATCGTCGATGAGTTCACCGGTCGTATCATGGAGGGCCGCCGCTACTCCGAGGGCCTGCATCAGGCCATCGAGGCCAAAGAGGGCGTGCTCGTGCGCGAGGAGAACCAGACACTGGCAACCATCACCCTGCAGAACTACTTCCGCCTGTATGACAAGCTCTCCGGCATGACCGGTACGGCGCTTACCGAGGACGCCGAGTTCCGCGAGATCTACAAGCTGCCCGTCGAGGTCATCCCCTCCAACAAGCCCGTGCAGCGTGTTGACCACGAGGACCTTGTGTACCGCACCATCCAGGCCAAGTACAACGCCGTCGCCGACGACGTTGAGCGTCGCCACGCCAAGGGCCAGCCGGTCCTGGTGGGCACCGTCTCCATCGAGAGCTCCGAGAAGCTGTCCGCCGCCCTCACTAAGCGCGGTATCGCGCACGAGGTCCTTAACGCCAAGCATCACGAGCGCGAGGCCCATATCGTGGCCCAAGCCGGCCGCTATGGCGCCGTGACCATCGCCACCAACATGGCCGGCCGTGGTACCGACATCTTGCTGGGCGGCAACCCCGACGAGCTGGTGCGCGAACGCCTGGAGTACGAGGGCCTGACCATGGAGGACGTGACGCCCGAGCAGCTCGAGCAGTTTAACGCCGAGGCCAAGGAGACCTGCAAGGCCG
>CABUVH010000194.1 GCA_902494935.1 uncultured Collinsella sp. | reverse complement strand
GCATCGCGGATCTCGGCATTGATGGTATAGAACGCCGGGCGCCCGTTAATGCCGCTACCCTCGATCTTGGTCACGATATTTGCCGCGATAAGCTCATCGCGCATCGCCTTGGTGTCACATTCCTTATCGACGGAGCGGAAAATTTGCGCCAGCGCACTCGACTTAATCTTGAGCGCCTTGCGGCAGAGCAGGTCGTAGGCAACCAGCTTGGCACGCTCGGCAGAAAGCGACGTCTGGCTGCTCAGACGTTCAGCCAGGGCATCGACATTATTTTGGTTATCGGAATATACCGTCTTGGCCACGGGGCCCCTTTCATATGTACACATATACGTTTATATGGTACAACGCGCGCCCTTATCCACGCAAAACATCTGCGAGAACACTCGGGCGTCGCCCGCTTTTGCATGAAAAAAGACCGAGTCCGCGTCGTTGCGGACCCGGTCTTTCCGAGTCATATGGATGGAACGGCTAGCCCATCAAGCTGACTAGGCCTTGGCAGCCTCGGCGTCGACAGGAGCCTCGGCGGCAGCGGCGCGGCCGTACTCGGCCTTGCCCATCTCGGACCACTCGGGCTCCTCGTCGGGCATGGAGCCAGCCTCCTTGCCGAAGAACTCCTTGAGGCAGTTGACGGCGACGATGAGACCCAGGACCATCAGCAGGACGGCGAAGACGAGCTGCAGGCCCTTGGTGGCGGCGACGGAGACGGCGGCCGTGGTGGCAGTAGCCGGGATGGTACCGAAGAAACCGTAGGCCTGGACGGCGGTCATGCAGCCCATGGCGCTCTGGACCAGCGAGGTGAAGGTGCAGCAGAGCAGGAAGGCGACGGGCACGTAGAGCATCCAGCCCTTGCGGCCGGTGCACTTGCAGAACACGGCGAGGGTGATCATGGTCATGCCGCCGAGCAGCTGGTTGGAAGCACCAAAGAGCGGCCAGATGTTGGCATAGCCACCAAAAGCGAGGGCGAGACCGGGAAGCAGGGTAACGACCGTGGCGAACCAGGGGTTGCCGAGGACCTTCATGTAGCCGGCCTTGGACTCGATGGCCAGGGCATCGTTGGTCTGGGCAAAGAACTCGGAGAACGAGGTGCGGGCGATGCGGGCGACGGCGTCGAGCGAGGTCAGAGCCAGAGCGGAAACGTTCATGGTCATAAAGACGGTAGCGAGCGTGCCGTCAACACCGAAGGCCTGCATACCGCGGGAGATGCCAGCGGCGAAGATCTGGAACGGGGTGGAAGCGACACCGGCGTTGAGGACGCCGGTACCGGCGGTGTTCATGTCGGAGAACATGATGCCGGCAACGATGATGGCAAGGATGCCGACGAAGGACTCGACGATCATGGCGCCGTAGCCGACCTTGACGGCGTCCTGCTCCTTCTCGACCTGCTTGGAAGAGGTGCCGGAAGAAACGAGGCTGTGGAAACCGGAGAGAGCACCGCATGCGACGGAGACGAACAGGACCGGGAACATCATGCCGGAGGCAGTGGAGAAGCCGGTAAAGACCGGAGCGGTGATAGTGGCCTGACCGTTGACGCCCAGGACGACGATGCCGAGGACAGCGCAGACGATCATGACGATCATCATGATGGAAGTGAGGTAGTCACGCGGGGTCTTGAGCATCTGGATGGGCATGGCGCCAGCGAAGACCAGGTAGACCATGACGACGGCGAACCACTGGAACTTATCCAGGTAGACCGGGAACTGCATACCGACGGCGAACATGAGAACCATAAGGACCACGCCGGTGACGAACTCGGCAGCGCCGGTGAGGTTGAACTTCTTCTGGGCCCAACCAAAGGCGATAGCGACGAAGGTGAACAGGATGGAGATGGTACCAGCGCAGCCGGCGGCATAGGACTTGGTGAAGTCGATGGCACCGGTAGCAGCACCAGAAGCGTCAACGGCCGGGGTGAACATGAACGTCTTGCAGACCATGTCGGTGAAAGCGGCGATGACGATGATGCAGAACAGCCAGCAGAACAGCAGGAACAGGCGACGGCCGGTCTTGCCGATGTACTTCTCGATGAGCTGAGCGAGCGACTTGCCGTTGTTCTTCATCGAAGCGTACAGGGCACCAAAGTCGTGGACGGCGCCAAAAAAGATGCCGCCGACGAGAACCCAAAGCACAACGGGCAGCCAGCCAAAGGCCATGGCGACGATCGTACCCGTGACAGGGCCAGCACCGCAGATCGAGCTAAACTGGTGCGAAAACGCGGTGAAGGCAGAGACAGGCGAGAAGCTCTTGCCGTCCTTCATGCGTTTGGCCGGCGTGAGGGCCTCTTTGTCAACACCCCACTTGTTGGCCAGCCAGCGGCCATAGCCCAGATAGCCGCAGGCGAGCACCGCCGCGGTCACAACCATGAGCAAAACTCCGTTCATGTCATTTCCTCCTCTAAAAAGAACTTCTCAGACATAAAAAATGAGGGCCGTCGGTTGCGCTCGACGGCCCTCATCTTCATCAGCCGCCCGTTATCGTACGGGCTAGCTGTATGTGCTAACCCGCATCAGATAATTACTACGCTGATAATGTTTAGCTGATGCGTGAACATGTCTAAGAAATCCTCTTCAATCATGATGCGAACGATCCGTGCGTGTTCACATCCCCCAGTGGTTGAAAAGGAGTATGAAACTTTAGTTACCTAAAGTCAACGCAAATTTGTAATGAATTTTCAACTTTTTTGGATTTCTCGGTATAAAACGCCACTGACCTCGGACTTTACCCCACGACAGTTTTTGCATGAGAGATGCCCCTGAGAGCCGCGGGAGCCGGGCGG
>CABUVH010000193.1 GCA_902494935.1 uncultured Collinsella sp. | reverse complement strand
TCGCCACCGCCTTGGAAGCCCTTCTCCACCGCAATGCCAATACCAGATACCTCGGCACCCGCAGCCTCGCAGATCTTGATAAGACCCTCGAGCGCGCAGCCGTTGGCCAAGAAGTCGTCGATAATCAGGACCTTGTCGCCCTCGGACAGGAAGCGCTTGCCAACGATAACCGGGTACTCCTTCTGCTTGGTAAAGGAGTAGATGGTCGTGGCATACTGCTCGCCGTCGAGGTTGATGGACTGTGCCTTCTTGGCAAAGACCACCGGCACGCCGCCAAAATGCTGGGCTGCAATGCAAGCCATGCCAATGCCCGAAGCCTCGATCGTCAGGATCTTGTTGATCTCGACACCCTCGAACAGACGGGCCCACTCGGCACCCATGTGGTCGAACAGCTCAACGTCGCACTGGTGGTTGAGGAAGGCATCAACCTTAAGGACGTTACCGGCCTTTACGATGCCGTCATGGCGAATACGATCCTCAAGCTCCTGCATGGCGCAACCCCTTCTCGCAGCAACGATACCGCGCGATTAATAAACGTTGTTCGATAGTCTACCACGGACCGACCCCCGCCCGCCCCACAAGCCACATCGCACCACAAACCAGTCTTTTTGGGACGGCGCGAATCGTGGCAGACAGCCTCCCAACATGCTAATGGCGGGCGCGCATCTTCACCAAACGCACCATGGCAAGCGCAAAGCCCACAGCGGCCACAGTCATGAGCACGTAGAACACCGAGCGAAAGCCGAATAGGAATACGTCCGGACGACCTGTAACAAAACTGGTCACGGCCTCGCCCATTGCCACGCTCATCTGCCCATACAGGATATGCGACGCCGCCGTAATGCCGAGCGCCATGCCGGCGTAGCGTGCCAAACTACCCAGGCTGCCCGCAAAGCCGAGCGCTTCGCGCGGAGCCGAGCCCATATACAGCGAGTTGTTGGGGCTCTGGAAAATCGACGTACCGCACGACATAAACGCGGCACAGCACACAATCACAGGGATGGAAGAGTGCTCGTCGAGCGTGCTTACCGCAAAAAGACCGCATACGTACACGCCAAGGCCGACCGCCGTGGGGCCCTCGCAGCCAACACGGTCCGAAACCGTACCCGAAAGCGGGCCGATAAAGGCATTCACCATCGGCAGCGACAAAAAGAGTAATCCGGAAATGTCGGAACCAAAGCCATGGGCGTCCTGAAAATAGAACGGCAGGATAAACTCGGATGCGCCAATACCAACGAACACAATGAGCATGCAGGCAAGGTTGATGGTGAAGGCCGAATTTGCAAAGCAGCGACGAGCGGCCTCGGCAAGGGGCATGGGGCGTTCGCCGACCTCTGGCCTAACATGCGGCAGTGTGTAGAGCCCCACGATAAACGAGATCACGCCAATGGGCAGGTTGATGAGGAAGATGCTCTCCCAGGGAAAGCTTGCCACCAGCATGCCGCCGAGCACGGGGCCACACATCATGCCGAGGGCCACGAAGGTCGCGAGAATACCCATGGCACGGCCTCGTTCGCGCGCCGGAAACGACTCGGTGATGATACCCATGTTGTTAGCCATGGCCGCCGCGCAACCGACGCCCTGAACAATGCGCGCCAGGATAAGAACTTCGAACGAGGCCGAAAGGCCGCACAGCAGCGAACCGACCGAAAAGACGATGACGCCCAGCTGGAACACATTCACCTTGCCGCGCACGTCGCCCAGACGGCCAAACGGCAACATAGCCACGCAAGTCGCAAGCAGATACACCGAGCTTACCAGCTGAATGCGATCGAGGCCCACGCCCAGCTCCTTTTGCATCACGGGCAGCGCCACGGTCACGACGGTCGAATCCAGACACACCATAAACGTCATGATGAGCACGGTAAACAGAATCGCCCATTTGTTCTTGCCATGGGTGTCGCCCTCTAGAGCAATGTGCTCGCGGCGCAGCTGCTCTGCAGTTTTCTCCATATCCATCCTTTCGAGTGGCCTAACGCAAAAAACGGGGCCCCGATCGCCTACAAACAGTCGCGATTGGGGCCCCGCCTACGGAATCGGAACGAAAGGTCGCCGAAGCTTTCTGCCAGCATCGGCGCCTTATGCGAACGCTAGCCTAGCACTGCTCGAGTGCCTGCTCAAGGTCGGCAATCAGATCGGCCGTGTCCTCGAGGCCGCACGACAGGCGCACCATGTCGGCGGAGATGCCACAGGCGATGAGCTCCTCATCGTTCATCTGACGATGCGTGGCATTAGCGGGATGCAGGCAGCAAGTGCGGGCGTCGGCCACGTGCGTGGCGATCTGGGCGAGCTTAAGGCTCTTCATAAAGGTCTCGGCCGCCGCGCGACCACCGTTAAAGCCAAAGCTCACAACGCCGCAGGTACCGTTGGGCATGTACTTCTGAGCCATGTCATAGTACTTGTCGCCCTCCAGGCCCGGATAGCTCACGAAGCGCACCTTGGGATGGCTCTTCAGGAACTTGGCAACGGCCAGACCGTTCTCACAATGACGCGGCATGCGCACATGCAGGCTCTCGAGCGAGCTGTTCAGGAAGAACGCCGCCTGCGGGTTCTGCATGGGGCCAAGATCGCGCATGAGCTGCGCGGTGGCCTTGGTAATGAAGGCGCCCTCGCGACCGAACTTCTCGGCATACGTCACGCCGTGGTAGCTCTCGTCAGGCGTGGTGAGACCCGGGAACTTATCTGCATGGGCCATCCAGTCAAACTGACCGTGGTCGACGATTACGCCGCCCAGGTAGGCAGCATGTCCATCCATGTACTTGGTGGTGGAGT
>CABUVH010000192.1 GCA_902494935.1 uncultured Collinsella sp. | reverse complement strand
CTGACATCTTTCCTCCAATTCATCAGACCTTTTGAATTCGTCTGATGACTATAGCGTGTTTTGGAAAGGTCTGATGTTTCATTTTGAAATTTGTTCGAAATACATCTGATGTATTTGGTGAACGGTCGGAAAAGAGCTGCGAACGGCATATATGTGGCAGCTGATTCATGTCAAGCCGTCTGCATAGCGTTCGCAGTGCGCTAAAATAGCTCAGATGAATTCTTTTGATATGAGGTGAAGCGTGGCACGAGCCGATTCGGGACTCCCCGAGCAGATTTCAGAGAAAATCATTCAACTGATCCTGGATGAGCATCTTGAACAAGGCGATCGCCTGCCCAAGGAGGCCGTGCTCGTCGAGCGCCTGGGCGCCGGCAGGAGCACGGTGCGCGAGGCCATGAAGCTGCTGCAGTCGCGCAATATCGTGCGCATTAAGCAGGGTTCGGGCACCTATGTGGCGTCAAACCCCGGCGTTGCCGACGACCCGCTGGGCTTTACCTTTATCGACGACAAGCAGCGTCTGGCGCGCGACCTACTCGAGGTGCGCTTTATGATCGAGCCGCAGATGGCCAGCATGGCCGCAGAGCACGCAACTAACGACCAGGTCGTCTGTATCAAAGAGCTCTGCGACGAATCCGAGCGCCTGGCCGAGGCCGGTGAGGATTACTCCGCCGCCGACACCGCGTTCCACAATGCCATTGCCGAAAGCTCCGGAAACCTCGTCGTTCCCCGCCTGATGGGCGTGCTCAAGGCATCCGTCCCCCTCTTTATCGACGTGACCGGCAAAAAGCTCGTCGAGGAAACTATCCGCACGCACCGCGATGTGGCCGACGCCATCGCCTCGCGCAACCCCACCGCCGCGCACGACGCGATGTATCTGCACCTGGTGTATAACCGCAACATGATCGCAGAGGGCACGCAGGCAAAAAGCGAGTAGAGGTCCGCACGGCAGGGGCTTTTCTGCCGTTCACCTTTTAAAAGTGAACGTTCACCTGATTTTAGGAAATAAGGGGTGCCTGTTGCGCCGCTTCTCCTATACTGAGCTTGTACTAAAAGTAAGATAAATATAGATGAACGTTTCTTTTGAAAGGATCGCTATGTCTGATCTTATGGACAGCTTCCGTCTGGACGGCAAGGTCGCACTGGTAACCGGCGCCACCTATGGCATTGGCATGGCTATCGCCGAGGCGCTCGGAGAGGCTGGCGCCAAGATCGCCTTTAACGCACGTCACGCCGACAAGGTAGCCGAGGCCGAGAAGCACTACCGCGAGCTGGGCTTTGAGGCTCATGGTTACGTGGCAGACGTCACCGACGAAGCCGTCGTTGCCGAGCTCATCGCCAAGATCGAGGCCGACTTTGGCACCACGCCCGACATCCTGGTCAACAACGCCGGCGTTATCCAGCGCACCCCGATGCTCGACATGAGCGCCGAGGACTTCCGCCGCGTCGTCGATATTGACCTCAACGCACCGTTTATCGTGTCCAAGGTCTGCCTGCCCGGCATGATCGCCAAGGGCCACGGCAAGATCATCAACATCTGCTCGATGATGAGCGAGCTGGGTCGCGAGACCATCGCCGGCTATGCCGCCGCCAAGGGCGGACTCAAGATGCTCACCAAGAACATCTGCTCGGAGTTTGGCGAGGCCAATATCCAGTGCAACGGCATTGGACCCGGCTACATCGCCACGCCGCAAACCGCACCCCTGCGCGAGACGCAGCCCGACGGCAGCCGCCACCCGTTTGACCAGTTCATCATTGCCAAGACGCCGGCCGCCCGCTGGGGCACGCCCGAGGATCTGAAGGGCCCCGCCGTGTTCTTGGCTTCCGACGCGTCGAACTTCGTCAACGGCCACATCCTCTACGTCGACGGCGGCATCCTCGCATACATTGGAAAGCAGCCGCAGTAAGACGTCTGGGCGAGGCGGCGGACGATAAGGTCTGCTACTCGAACAGTCCTGACTCGCACGAAGAGCACATTAAGTGCTCTTCGGCTCGTGCGGAACTCGCGACAGACCTTATCGTCCGCCGCCCGCAGAGCGGCTTCTCTGCTGGAGATGCCATGCAACATAACGAACCATTAATTTAGAAAATAGTGGAAGGTTACCTATCATGAAAATCGCTCTGATCAATGAGAACTCTCAGAACTCCAAGAACCCTATGATTGAGGCTGCCCTTAAGAAGGTTGTCGAGCCCATGGGCCACACTGTCTTTAACTATGGCATGTATGCCGATGCCGACTCCAAGCCCCTCACCTACGTGCAGAACGGCATCCTTGCCGCCGTGCTGCTCAACTCCGGCGCTGCCGACTACGTCGTGACCGGCTGCGGCACCGGCGAGGGCGCCATGCTCGCCTGCAACTCCTTCCCCGGCGTGCTGTGTGGCCACGTTGCCGACCCGCTCGACGCCTACACCTTTGCCCAGGTCAACGATGGCAACGCCGTCGCCATGCCCTTCGCCCTTAAGAACGGCTGGGGCCAGGAGCTCAATCTCGAGTACACCTTTGAGAAGCTCTTTGGCTTTGGTTCGGGCAACGGCTATCCTGCCGAGCGTGTTGAGCCCGAGCAGCGCAACAAGAAGATCCTCGACGGCGTCCGCGCTGTGACCATGCGTCCGCTCGTCGACATCCTGGGCGAGCTCGACCAGGACCTGGTGAAGGGCGCACTTGCCGGCGAGCACTTCCAGGAATACTTCTTTGCCAACGCAACCGACGAGGCCATCATCGCCAAGGTCAAGGAAATTCTGGACCTCTAATCGCATGACTCATTGCAGCTGACGCAAGCGGCGGTCGTCCCAT
>CABUVH010000191.1 GCA_902494935.1 uncultured Collinsella sp. | reverse complement strand
GCCAAGCTCGTCCGAGACAAACAAACCCCCGTCGGGAGCGATGCCGGTACGGATTGCCACCTTACTTGAGCACGATAAAGTGCGTCCTCGTGTACTATGATAAGTTCCCATATAACACTGCTCCTCGGATGCCTTGGTCCCAATCGGTGAAACCATGGTATCAGAGCGCGCAAAATAGGTTCGCAGAGGCTTTTTAGAAAGGTAACCTCCACGCCATGATTAAGATTGCCAAGTTTGGCGGCTCGTCGGTCGCCGACGCCGAACACTTCAAGAAGATCAAGGCCATCGTCGATGCCGACCCTGCCCGCCGTTTTGTGGTGGTTTCCGCCTGCGGTCGCCGCTTTAAGGGCGACACCAAGGTGACCGACCTGCTCTACCTGGTTAACGCGCACGTTAAGTATCACGTGTCGTGCGAGGAGCTGCTCGAGGACATCGGTCAGCGCTATTTTGATATCGCTGACGAGCTGGAGCTCACCTATCCCATCCGCGAGGAGTTCGCAGCCTTTGCCGAGCGCGCCCGCTCGGGCGGCTACTCCACCGAGGAGCTTGTGAGCCGCGGCGAGTACTTCACCGCTCGCCTGATGTCCGAGTACCTGGGCCTGCCGTTCCTGGACGCCGCGACGGTTGTGGCGTTCCATCACGATGGTACGCTCAGCATGAACCGCACCTCCGAGCTGGTGCAGGAGTACGGCCAGCAGGGTGGCTTTGTTATGCCCGGTTTCTACGGCGCGACGCGTGAGGGCCAGATCAAGCTGCTCGATCGAGGCGGTGGCGATATTTCGGGCTCGATTCTGGCCAAGTGCCTTGGCGCCGATCTGTACGAGAACTGGACCGACGTTTCGGGCTTCTATTCTGCCGATCCGCGTATTGTTCCCGAGGCTCAGCCCATTGCGCGCGTTACCTACGAGGAGCTGCGCGAGCTTTCGTACATGGGCGCAAGCGTCCTGCACGAGGAGGCCGTGTTCCCCGTGCGCGAGGCAGGCATTCCGCTGGTCATCAAGAACACCAATGCGCCGCAGGACCCCGGCACCATCATTAGCGAGACGGCTGACGAGGGCGAGGCGGAGCCCATCATTACCGGCGTGACCGGCAAACGCGGCTTTGTCGCCATCAATGTGGCCCGCGACCGCACCAAGCCCCGTGTCGGCTTTATGCGCCGCGCGCTTTCGGTCTTCGAGCGCTATGACGTTTCCGTTGAGCACATGCCCACCGGTGTCGACCGCTTTGGCGCCGTGGTGCAGGAGCAGGACGTTCACGATTCGCTGTACTCGCTTGTGAGCGACATTCAGCAGGAGGTCGAGCCGCTCGAGATCGAGGTTGTCGAGGGCTTGGCGCTCATCGCTACCGTCGGTCGTAACCTGCGCGGCCGCGCGGGTATCTCGGGCCACCTGTTTGGCATGCTTGGCCAGGCCGGCGTGAGCGTGCGCATGATTTCGCAGAGCTGCGACGAGATCAACATCATTATCGGTGTTGAGGAGAAAGACTTCGACCTGGCGATTCAGACCATTTACCGTGCCTTCTCCGACGAGAACGGCATTGTGAAGGTCTCCGACTTGGAGGCTCCCACGCCGGTCGATCCCACCCTGGCTGCGCTCGAAAAGTAGCGACTGCTCGGTAGATTTTTTGGTCATGTCTCAAAAATCTACGGCGGGGCGTTTCGTTTCGGTTTCGTTTCGACGGGGCGGGTTTCGTGTCCGCCCCGTTCTTGTATACACTGGCAACAACAATCGGCCTGCTCGGCGTGCAGGCAAAAGCCATAACCTTTAAAGGGGGAAGCATGAAACAGTACACGGTTGCTATTTTGGGCGCGACGGGAGCCGTGGGCACCCAAATGCTCGAGTGCCTCAACGAGCAGGAGTTCCCGGTTGGCAAGCTCAAGCTGCTGGCGAGCGCGCGCTCTGCGGGCAAGACCGTCGAGTTCCGCGGCGAGCAGATCGTGATTGAGGAGGCTTGCCCCGAGGCCTTTGAGGGCTGTGACATCGTACTTGGCGCCGCCGGCGACGACATCGCGAAGGAGCTGCTGCCCGAGGCCGTCAAGTGCGGCGCCGTCGTGGTCGACAACAGCCACGCCTTCCGCATGGACCCCGAGGTGCCGCTGGTCGTGCCCGAGATCAATGCCGACGACATCAAGTGGCATCACGGCCTTATCGCCAATCCCAACTGCGCGACCATTATCGGCCTGGTTCCCACCTGGCCGCTGCATCAGCTCGCCGGCGTGAAGCGCATGATCGTCTCCACGTATCAGGCGGCTTCGGGTGCCGGCGCTCCCGGTATGGCCGAGCTCGAGGCTCAGCTGGCCGCCCTGGGCCGCGGCGAGGAGATTCCCGAGCCGCGCGCATTTGCCGCCCAGCTGGCGAGCAACCTGATTCCGCAGATTGGCGGCGTCAAGGAGGAGGGCTTTACCTCCGAGGAGATGAAGCTGCAAAACGAGGGCCGCAAGATCATGCACCTGCCCGAGCTGCGCGTGAACTGCACCTGCGTGCGCGTGCCCGTGCTGCGCTCGCACTCCGAGAGCATTACGCTTGAGTTTGAGCGCGACATTACGGTTGACGAGGCCCGTGCTGCGCTGGCTGCCGCTCCGGGCGTGAAGCTGGTTGACGACATGAGCGCCGAGGATGCGCACGATCGCTTCCCCATGCCGATGGATACGTCCGACCAGGATTTGATTTGGGTCGGTCGCGTGCGCCGCGACATCTCGAACCCCGAGGCCGCGCGTGGCATCACCTTCTGGTGCTGCGGCGACCAAATCCGTAAGGGCGCGGCAACCAACGCCGTCCAGATCGCTAAGCTGCTCTGCGAGTAGTGTGACCTGTCCGGCGGGGGCCGGGCTTAGTTTTCAGAACG
>CABUVH010000190.1 GCA_902494935.1 uncultured Collinsella sp. | reverse complement strand
GCCCGTGGGCTTTGTGACCATCCGCGACGAGATTCGTACCTCGGCGGCCGAGACCATCGGCTACTTTAACGAGCAGGGCGTGACCCTCAACGTGATCAGTGGCGACGACCCGCGTACGGTGTCGTCGATCGCGCGCGTGGTGGGCGTGCCGGGGGCGGACGCTTATGTGGACGCCACGACGCTCGATACGCCGGCCAAGCTCGATGCCGCAGTGGACCGCTACCATGTCTTTGGTCGTGTGACCCCGCAGCAGAAGCGCGAGCTCGTGCAGGCGCTCAAGCGCCGCGAGCACACCGTGGCCATGACGGGCGACGGCGTCAACGACGTGCTTGCTCTCAAGGAGGCCGACTGCTCCGTGGCCATGGCGGCTGGCTCCGATGCCGCGCGTAATGTGGCCGAGATCGTGCTCGTCGACAACGACTTTGCCTCGATGCCCGCCGTGGTGGCCGAGGGGCGTCGCTCCATCAACAACCTGCAGCGTTCGGCCTCGCTGTTCCTGACCAAGACGCTGTTCTCGATGGGCCTGGCGGCGCTGTGCATCGCGCTGCCGCCGTACCCCTTCGAGCCCATCCAGATGACGCTCATTAACTTCTTCTGCATCGGCGCGCCGGGCTTTGTGTTGGGACTGGAGCCCAACAATGCTCGCGTGAAGGGTGCGTTTTTGACCAACGTACTCAAGCGGGCGCTGCCGGCGTCGATTGCGGTCATTTTGGCTGCGGCGCTCGATATCTTTGTGGCGCGCGTGTTTGGCTTTAGCCAGCTCACGCTGTCTACGATGTGCCTGCTTACGTCGTGCGCGGCGAGCGTCAGCCTAATCTGGCGCATCTCGCAGCCTCTCACGCCCTTACGTGTGGTGCTCTTTGTGTTTGTAGTCGCCGGCATCCTGGTGGGCGTTATCGGATTCCCGGAGCTGCTGTCTATTGCCAACCTGTCGATGGGCCAGATGGTTATCTTGGCTGTTATCGTGGTCTTTACCTGCTCGGTGTTCTTTAAGCTCGCCACGATGATGGATTCGCTCAAGCCGCGTCGTCGTCATGCCGCAACTGGTTTTGGCCGCGGTGTGCGCGTCCGCCTGGGTCGCGGTGGCGGCAAGGTGAGCTCGACGGGCTCGACGGCCGAACGTTTTGCCAAGCGCGTCGCCGCCGACATGGCGCAGCGCCGCGAAGATCGCACCGCTCGCGAGGCCGAGGCCCGCGCACTCGAGGGCGTGGCCCAGGCCCAGCCCAAGAAAAAGAAGAGTACCGGAGCCAAGCGCTCTCGCGTGACCAAGTCCGCCCAAGGCATCAAAGTCTCGATGCCAAGCAAAAAGAAGAAGTAACTACGCGCCCTGCCGATGTTGAATTGGTGCCTTGCTCCTGTGGGGCCGTGGCGATGTTATGCTCTAACCTCGATTGTTTGAATTGCTTCGAAAAGAGGATGCCGTGATCTGCCCGCATTGCCTTAAGACTATCGAGGACGGCGCCTCGTTCTGCCCCTACTGCAACGCCTATGTGGGTCCGGGCGATGGCCCCGAGCACACCGAGTTCGTGTTCTGCGAGGGCTGCGGTGCCCGTCTTTCTCCGCATGATCGTACGTGTCCCAAATGCGGACGCCCCGCTCCGGGTATCCTCTCCGAGGACGCGGCCGCATCTGACCTGGCAGCGGGCCGCACGGCGGGCTTTCCGCGCCTAACGCAAGAGCAGATCGATACCGAGGTGCCTCATGCGCCCGCCTCGGCTGCCGCGGTTCTTTCGGATGCCGCCGACCCCAATGAGACTTGCGTGCTGCCGGCTTTCGATAAGGATTTCGGTATCCCCAAGGTCGACATTCCCACGCCCGTTTCCCTGCACGACGATGCTCAAAAACCCAAGCGCAAGGTGCACCCCGACGAGGACGCCTATCACAAGCACAAGCGTCATATCCCCAAGCCGCTCATCGTCATCGCGGTCCTTGCCGTCGTGTGCGGTGGTGCGTATTGGTTCGTGACGGCCGATCCCATGGGTGTCATGCCTGGCTTCTATGATCAGTTTGGCCAGGCCGCGCAGACGACCTTCCCCACGCGCCAAAAGGGCGAGGCGACTGAGGACGATACCAAGCAGGACGATTCTGCCGAGGTGGTCCAGGAAGAAACCGTGCTCACCGATGATCAGCTCTATACCAGGCTCGACGGTCTGTATCAGACCATCGTGTCCTACGGTGACGAGGACCAGATCGGCGAGGTCATCGATTCTTTTAACAATGGCTATCTTCGAACGCCACTGTCCACCCGTCAGGAGCTGTCGCAGAGTGCCTACGCCCTGCGCGACCAGATCAAAAAGACGCAAGATGAGCTTAACAACCTTAAGTATCAGGACGATACGGTCTATGCGGATGACATCGCCCACTTAAAGCAGCTTGCCGAGTGGATGTACGAGCGTGTCGACGTGATCTGTCAGAGCTGGGACATCTCGCTGGCCATTCCCGATGGTGAGTCGATGAGTTCCCACCAAAGCGATATCCTGGCGCCCATCGCACAGGGCGGCAACAGCGCGCTGAACCAGTACGACGCCAATGTGGGCTCCTGGAAGCCGCAGCAGCGTTCCCAAAATTAGTTCGCCATAGTCGGCATAACCTACGTGCGCAATTGATGTAAGCGTATGCTTATTGCTACAATTCGTACAAATATGCTTTAAACGCACGAGGAAGGAACCACATGTTTGGTTTTAAGAAAGAGCTCTACGCGCCCGAGTATCAGCTTGCCGGCGACGAGTGCGCCGTTATCGAGACGTCGAAGGGTACCATCAAGGTCAAGTTTGACGGCGAGGGCGCCCCCATCCACGTGGCGAACTTCTGCGAGCTTTCCACGATGGGTTTTTACGACGGCCTTAAGTTCCATCGCTATGTGCCCGGTTTTGT
>CABUVH010000189.1 GCA_902494935.1 uncultured Collinsella sp. | reverse complement strand
TTCCTCAAGCTGCGCACGCGCGTCCTCAAGCTCCTCGACCACGCGACGACGCTGATGCTCGGAGCTCGAAATCTGCCCGCGCATATCAGACAGGCGCGACACCATGTTGTGACCCTTTTCCTCGAGCAGGCGCATGTCGGAGTTAATGCGGCCGACCACATCTTGCATATGGCGGCGCTGCTCGCCCAGGTCGCCCACAAACAAGCCTTTTTCCTCGAGCATAACCTGGAGCTTCTCGAGCTCGCGCTCCTTTTCGCCCATGCGGTACTGCGCAAGCTCCAGCTCGGCGGCACCTTCCTTGGAGCGGCTCTCCAGATCGTTCCACTGCGACTGCAGCGAACGCAGCTCGTCGACGGCCAGCATCTGCGTAAGCTCGTTCGCGCGAGAGGACAGCTCTTTGTACTTGCGTGCGCGATCGACCTGACGCTCCAGCGGTCGCAGCTGACGGGCGATTTCCTTATTGATGTCGCGGGCACGCGTCAGGTGCTCGTCCATCGACTTAATCTTTTTGAGCGCGCGCTCCTTGCGGCGCTTGTGCTTGGAGATGCCGGCGGCCTCCTCGATGAGGGCGCGACGCTCCTCGGGGCGGCTCTGCAAAATGGCGTCGAGCTTGCCCTGGCTGATGATGGAATGCGTATCCTTGCCCAGGCCCGAGTCGTGCAGGATGTCCTGAATGTCCATCAGGCGGCACGGACTCGAGTTGATAAGGTACTCGCTTTCGCCCGAGCGATACATACGACGGGTGATGGCAACCTCGTCAAAATCGACGGGCAGCATATGGTCCGAGTTATCGAGCACCAGCGTGACCTCGGCGACACCCACCGGCTTGCGAGCCGACGAGCCCGAGAAGATGACATCCTCCATGGCCTGGCCGCGCAGCTGCTTGGCGCTCTGCTCGCCCAGAACCCACAGGATGGAGTCAGAGATGTTCGATTTTCCCGAGCCGTTGGGACCGACGATGACGGTCAGGCCCGGCTCAAACGTCATATGGGCGCGGTCGGCAAACGACTTGAACCCTTTGAGCGTGAGGGACTTGAGATACACGGTTCCTCGCTTACACGTGCTTCTTGTTCAGAATCACGCCGTTGGTGGTGTAACCCATGCGGTCGAGCGCTTCGAGCGCGGCGGCTCCCTCGGCTTCCTTCTTTGAGGAGCCGGAGCCGCGACCCTGACGAATACCATCGATCAACACCACGGCGGTAAAGGTGGGCGCATGCGCCGGGCCCTCGGAGCCAACGAGCTTATACGCTGGGGGCTCGTGACCGTCGGCCTGCACGCACTCCTGCAAAAACGACTTGGGGTTCGCAGGATGCTCGGCACGCTCGGAAGCCAAATGCGGCTTAAGCGTACGGTGAATGAACTCCGCCGCCGCATCCCAGCCGGCATCCAGGTACAGCGCACCCACGAGCGACTCATAGACGTTCTCGAGGGCCGAATGCAGGCCGCGCGCACCAGTACCGGTCTCAGAGGCACCAAAGATGATGATGTCGTCGATGCCCAGCTCGTGAGAAACCTCGGACAGCGTAGCGCCCGAGACAAGCGACACCTTCAGGCGCGTGAGCTTGCCCTCGTCAAACTCCGGATAGGACTCAAACAGGGAGCGTGCGACCACAGCGCCCAAAATGGAATCGCCCAAGAACTCAAGGCGCTCATAGCTGGCAGAAACCGGCTGTCCCTCGACTGCCGAGGGATGCGTAAGGGCCGCGCGCAGCAGCACCTTATTGTTGAACTCGTGGCCCAGGATTTCCTGGGCGCGCGTAAGTCGGTCGGATAAAGCCAAGACTTAGGCCTCCTTGGCAGCTTCGATAGCGTCGACGGCGTCGGCGACAGAGTTGAGCGAGAGCAGGGTCTCGTCATCGATCTCGAGGTTGAACTCGTCCTCGATAGCCGTAACCAGCTGCAGGCGCTCGAGCGAGTTGGCATCGAGGTCGTCAAAGGTGGTCTCCTCGCTAATTTCGGCAACATCGACGCCCAGAACGTCAGCAGCGACCTCGGCGATCTTGTCGAAGATTTCGGAGCGGTCCATAGCGCTTCCTCTCATAGTGCATGAATACCAAAAGAATGGTACCGCCCGGGCGGTACCAAGACACGGTTCTGATTCTACCCCACGGCGTGCACCGCGAAGCACATAACAGCGCTCTAACTCGCTCTTATAAAACGATACCATCCATAGAGTTGGCGACATTCTCGACCAGCCCGGCGCGCACGGCTTCGGCCGCCGCGAGCGTACCGTTTTTGACAGCCTCGACTGAGGTGGCACCATGGCCGATCAGGACCACGCCGCGCAGGCCCAGAAGAATCGCGCCGCCCTTGGCGTCGCCAGAGAGCTTGGCCTTAATCTCGCGCATCTGCTTTTTAATGAGCAGCGCGGCGATCTTGGTGCCGAGCGAGGCCATAAAGGCGCCCTTGAGCTCCTGCAGCAAAAACTTGGCAGCGCCCTCAGTGGCCTTGAGCGCAATATTGCCCGACATGCCATCGGCAACGATGACATCGAAGTTACCTGAGGTGAGGTCGGTGCCCTCGCAGTTACCAACAAAGCCGGGAACGGCGGCCTTCATAGCAGGGAAACAGGCCTTGGTAAAGTTGGAGCCCTTCTCGTCCTCGGTGCCGTTGGCGAGCAGGCCCACGCGAGGATGCTCGATGCCCAGGACGACGCGGGCATAGGCGCTGCCCATCTGGGCAAAACGCACCATATCGTCAACCTCGACATCGGGGTTGGCACCCATGTCGCACAGCACCGTCAGACCGCCGGCGCGATTGGGCAGTGCATTGGTCAGACAGGGGCGCACCGGCTGCTTCTTGCCTTCGGCCTGATACCTAAACGGCGTCACGTAGGCGGTGGCAGCGGCGGTCATGGCACCGGTCGAGCCGGCGGAGAAGAACGCATCCGCGTTGCCCTTC
>CABUVH010000188.1 GCA_902494935.1 uncultured Collinsella sp. | reverse complement strand
GCCCTTGCGCTGGCCGATGGTGTAGCGCAGCGCGCCGTTGTGGCGCCCGACCACGCTGCCGTCGCGCCACACAATGTCGCCCGGTGCAGCGGGATGTCCGCAGCGGCACTCGATATAGCCCGCGTAGTCACCGTCTGGAATAAAGCAGATATCCTCGCTTTCGGCCTTCTTGGCGTTGATGAAGCCCTGTTCGGCGGCGATGCGGCGCACGTCGTGCTCCTTGTCCAGGCCTGCCAGCGGAAAGATTGTGCGTGCCAAGCGCTCCTGCGTAAGCGAATACAAAAAGTAGCTTTGGTCCTTCTTTGGGTCCTCGCCACGGTGCAGCTGCCAGGTGCCGTCGGACGTTTGGCTCGTTTTGGCGTAGTGACCTGTGGCGATGTAGTCGCAGCCCATATCGAGCGCTGCATCGAGCAACGCGCCAAACTTAATATGGCGGTTGCAGATGATGCACGGGTTGGGTGTCAACCCTTCCTGGTAGGCGGTCACGAAGCGCTCGATAACATTGCGGTCGAAGGTCTGCTGCAGGTCGAGCACATGGTGGGGTATCCCCAGGCGCTCGGCGACAGCCTTTGCGTCGGCGATGTCGCGGTCGACCTTACTCATGCCCGTGACGGGATCGGGCGCGGGGCAGGTGAGGCGCATGGTGGCGCCGACGCATTCGTAGCCCTGGCGCTTGAGCAGGTACGCGGTCACGCTGGAATCGACGCCGCCACTCATGGCGACGAGCACGCGCTTGTTGTGCATGGGGAGGTTCTCCTTGGTGGCATGTGGCCAAAAAAGAAAAGCGGCGCGGGAGGCTGGTTCCGCGCCGCAGACATTGTAGCAAGTTCGGGCGTCATATGGGACGCCCTGTTGGGATGAGCCCAGGCTGCCAGAAGAGAGGGAAGGCCGGCGTGCCTTGGACTCGTTCTAAGAACGAGAAGCTCTAGTCCTGGAACAGTGCCGTGGACAGGTAGCGCTCGCCGGTGTCGGCGAGCAGCGCCACGATGGTCTTGCCCTCGTTCTCGGGGCGCTTGGCCAGCTGCAGCGCGGCCCACACGGCGGCGCCGGACGAAATGCCCACGAGCACGCCCTCCTTGTGGCCCACGGCGCGGCCGGTCGCAAAGGCGTCGTCGTTCTCGACGGGGATGATCTCGTCATAGACCTGGGTGTCGAGGACGTCGGGCACAAAGCCGGCGCCGATACCCTGGATCTTGTGCGGGCCGGCTTGGCCCTTAGAGAGCACCGGGGAAGTGGCGGGCTCAACGGCGACGACCTGAATCTCGGGGTTCTGCTCCTTGAGGAACTCACCCACGCCGGTCACGGTGCCGCCGGTTCCAACGCCGGCGACGAAGATGTCGACCTCGCCGTCGGTGTCATCCCAGATTTCGGGGCCGGTCGTGGCCTTGTGGATGGCGGGGTTGGCGGGGTTCACAAACTGGCCGGCGATAATGCTGTTGGGGGTCTCCTTCTGCAGCTCCTCGGCCTTGGCGATGGCGCCCTTCATGCCCTTGGAACCGTCGGTGAGCACGAGCTGTGCGCCATATGCCTGCATAAGCTTGCGGCGCTCCACGGACATGGTCTCGGGCATGGTGATGATCACCTTGTAGCCGCGAGCCGCCGCCACCGAGGCGATGCCGACGCCGGTGTTGCCGCTCGTGGGCTCGATGATGGTGTAGTCGCCACCGCGCACGAGCTTGCCGGCCTTCTCGGCCTCGTCGATCATGTTCTTGGCGACGCGGTCTTTGACGGAGCCGGCGGGGTTGCAGTATTCCAGCTTGACGAGCACGCGGGCCTTGAGGTCCTCATCGGCCTCAAAGTGAGTGAGCTCCAGAAGCGGGGTATGGCCGATAAGCTGATCGATGGACGTGTAAACGTTGCTCATGGTGAACCTCCAAAGTGTTCAAATGACTGGATACCGTGTGGTTTTACGGTATGTGTAGCAGATAAACCCACAAACCGTATAGGTTGTTCGTTTTGCTGTTGGCAAGCATAGTAGACACTAAAGCCTAGTAACGCAATAGGAAATAGAAGATTATTACGAGTCGATTAACCATCTTGACCGGAACGGGTATTTTCAAAACCAATTTTTCGGCTAGAATTTCTACGGACTAAATGACCGAAAGGCAGCACTATACATGTTGGTTTCTACTAAGGGCAGATATGCCCTGCGCGTTATGGTCGATCTGGCCGAGCACCAGGCGGCCGGTCGCATCCCGCTCAAAGAGATCGCGGCGCGACAGGGGATTTCCGAGAAATATCTCGAGAACATCTTGGCTACGCTCGTGCGCGCCAACATGCTCTCGGGCATGCGCGGCAAGGGCGGCGGCTACGTGCTTACGCGCCCGCCCGAGCAGTATACGGTGGGCGAGATCCTGCGCCTGACCGAGGGCAGCTTGGCGCCGGTCGCATGCCTGGACGGCGACTGCAAGGGCTGTTCGCGTTCGGACGAGTGCCCCACGCTCGACGTGTGGAAGAACCTGGACAAGCTCATCAACGACTACCTCGACGGTGTGACGCTTGATCAACTTGTCGCTCCCAACCATGGCTACGACTACGTCATCTAACCCATACCCGCCATTTGGGGACGGAGCGGAAATGGTAGATTCTCTCGCCCTTTGAGACTTGACAAATAAGAAGGCCGCCCATTTTTGCGATGGGCGGCCTTCGTTTTGGGTCGATATGACGGTTCGTATTGAACAGTTCTAGCCCTAGGCGATGCTATCGAGAATGCTGCGCATGATGGATACCAGGATGCTGCCCATAAAGGCCGATCCAAAGCTGGCGATGGAGATGCCGACGCCCAGCAGGTTGACCGACAGGTAACTCGCGAGCTCAAGCATAAAGCTGTTGACGACAAGCTGGAAAATGCCCAGCGTAATGATCGTGAGCGGCAGCGAGATGACCGTGAGGAACGGTTTGACGAACG
>CABUVH010000187.1 GCA_902494935.1 uncultured Collinsella sp. | reverse complement strand
CCTCGGGCGCGGTGATTCGGCCGATGGTCGAGAGCTACAGCAAGCAAAAGCGCTTTATTACCGATGCAAGCCACGAGATCAAGACGCCGCTGGCCGTGATTGATGCCGCCAATGAGGTGCAAGAGATCGAGAGCGGCGAGAGCGAGTGGACGCAGAGCATTCACGAACAGGTTGCACGGTTGACGGCGCTCACGGAGCGTCTGGTGTTTTTGGCTCGCATGGACGAGGGTTCGGCGGGCTTTACCATGATATCGATCGATCTTTCGGAGGCAGTGGACAAGGCGGCGTCGCCGTTTGAGTCGGTGGCGGTTTCGCGTGGCAAGCGTCTGTCGACGTCGATTGCGAGTGGCGTGCGGGCCCATGCCGATGCTGCAGCGGTGGCGCAGGTGGTTGAGCTGCTGCTGGATAACGCCACGCGCTATGCGAGTGAGGGCAGTGTAATTGAGTTGAGTCTGCGTGCCGTCTCACGCGGTGCAGGCAAAGGTTCGGCCGAGCTTGTCGTTTCGAACGCCGTGGACGAGCTGCCCGAAGGCGACCTAGATCGATTGTTCGACCGCTTCTATCGTGCGGACGTGTCGCGCAGCTCCAAGACGGGCGGCTCGGGCGTGGGCCTATCCGTGGTGCGTGCCATCGCCGAAGCCCATGGTGGGAGCGCTTCTGTCTGCGGCCACGGCAACCAGATCACCTTCACCGTCCGCCTCTAAAACCTGCCAAAATGAACCTGTCCCTTTTTGGTCGGTGCGAAATGGGTAATACTAAAGAGTTATCCGACCAGATGGGAATTAATCGATGGCCTATATCGAATTCAAAGACGTCATCAAGGCATACGGCGAGGGCGACGCCCGCATTCACGCACTCGACGGCGCGAGTTTTACGGTCGAGCGCGGCGAGCTCGCCATCATTTTGGGTGCTTCAGGCGCCGGTAAAACGACGGCGCTCAACATCTTGGGCGGCATGGACACGGCAACTTCCGGCACCGTGACGGTGGACGGGCGCGACGTGAGCTCCGCTAACGAGGCGCAGCTCGTGGAATACCGCCGCGCCGACGTCGGCTTTGTCTTCCAGTTCTACAATCTGGTCCCCAACCTGACGGCCCTCGAAAACGTTGAGCTCGCAGCTCAGATTTGCCCCGATTCGCTCGATGCCGAACAAACGCTTCGCCAGGTTGGCCTGGGCGAGCGCCTGGGCAACTTTCCGGCACAGCTTTCGGGCGGCGAGCAGCAGCGCGTGTCCATCGCCCGCGCACTGGCAAAGAACCCCAAGCTGCTTCTGTGCGACGAGCCCACGGGCGCGCTCGACTATAAAACCGGCAAGCAGATCTTGCAGCTGCTGCAGGATACCTGCCGCAAGCAGGGCATTACGGTCATCATCATCACGCACAACTCCGCGCTCGCGCCCATGGCCGATCGCCTGATTCGCTTTAAGAGCGGCCGCGTGGAGAGCGAGACGGTCCAGCAAAATCCCGTGCCTATCGAGACGATCGAGTGGTAGCGCCCATGGATCAGGACCGCCAAAACAGCCAACGCCGCGACGCGCAGAACACGGAGCGCGAGCAGGATTTTACGACCTACCGCACTGCCCAAAGCTCAAACGATATGGTGCCGACGGTTTTTCGCCGTGGCATCTACCGCACAATCCGAGGCAGTCTTAAGCGCTTTTTGTCAATCGTGGTCATCACCGCGCTTGGCGTGAGCGTGATGTGCGGCCTTAAGGCGGGTTGCGAGGACCTGTGTGATTCGGTTGATGCCTACTTCGACCAGCAAAATGTCTATGACGTTAACGTGCAGTCGACCTATGGCCTTACGCGCGACGATCTTGCGGCTATCCAAGAGGTCGATGGCGTCGAGACGGCCGAGGGCATTTACACCGAGACCGCCTACACCGCCGTGGGCACAACGCGCGAGCGCGTGGTCGTGCAAAGTCTCTCCAAGGAGAACATCGATCAGCCGGTGCTCGTGAACGGCGATTTGCCCGAGAGCGCCGATGAGGTTGCGGTGACATCGAAGTTCCTGAAGGCTTCGGGCAAAAAGCTCGGCGATACCGTGAGCTTTGCCGCCAATGACGCGAGCTCGTCGAACCAAAGCGCTAAGGACCAGTTTGCCGATGGCGATTACACCATCACGGCCGAGGTTCTCGATCCCACTGATGTGAGCTCCGACTCGACGGTCAACGCCTTCCGTGCCGCCTCGGCGGCGGACTATAAGTTCTATGTGAGCGAGGATGCTACGACATCTTCTTCCTACTCCGCGGTCCACGTGATCGTCGAGGGAGCCAAGAGTCTTAACTCCTATTCAGATGCCTACACGACAAAGATCAACGAGGTTAAAGGCAATATCGAGAAGATCCGCGAGGAGCGTGAGAAGGCGCGCGCTCAGGAGCTGACGGTCGACACGCCGGCGAGCCTTGACGCGGCCGAGCGCCAGGCGGAGATGCTCTTTGGGGTTGAGCAGAGAAACATCGATCGCATGGCCGAAGGCAGCGAAGAGCGCGCCCAGGCTCAGGCCGAGTTGGACCAGCGCCGCGCCGCCGCCAACCAACAATTCGCCGATGCCCGCGCCGAGCTTTCCGATTTGGGCGAATGCACCTGGTACATCCAGGACCGCGGTAACATCGCAAGCTACTCGAGCGTCGAGAGCGACAGCTCTTCGATCGAGGCCATCGCCACGGTTTTCCCATTCATCTTCTTTATCGTCGCCGTGCTCATCAGCCTTACCACCGCCACGCGCATGGTCGAGGAGGAGCGCACGCTCATCGGCCTGTATAAGGCGCTCGGTTATTCGCGCGGGCGTATCCTGTCCAAATACGTGGACTATGCGCTGTGGGCTTGTCTGATCGGCGGCGTGCTCGGCAACATCATCGGCTTTGTGGGCCTGCCGCTGTTCCTGTTTACGGTGTTCGACGACATGTACTCGCTGCCCCAGATGCTGCTTTCGTACGACATCGTGTCGTCGCTCGTGTCGGTGGCGCTGTTTGCCGTGGGCGTGGTGGG
>CABUVH010000186.1 GCA_902494935.1 uncultured Collinsella sp. | reverse complement strand
CCTTTCTCTTCCGGGTGCGCGGGCCGAGTCGCCGTGCCCGCGCGCCTTGCCTTTCGGGTTCACCATCCATGGTGGGGCGCGTTTCTAACGAAGCCGTAACGGCCGTTGGGCTCTTTTGGCGCCAGCCCTTCTCGACCCGTACGTCACTCATGGTATGTTTATCGCGATAACAAGGACGGAGGTGCCCGTGGCACGCAATAAGTACCCGGAGGAGACGGTCGAGAAGATCAGGGGTGACGGCCCGGCGAGTGTTATTTTGCGAGCTAGGCGCATCGAAAGCGACCTTTCGTGGTATAAACTACTTGCCGGAAGCCGCGGCTTTCAGAGTACGGCTTACGTGTACGTTTAACCTCCGTGGGCGACGGGGTGCCGCAAGGCGTAGAATATCGCCCACCTGTAGGGGCCTGCAGCGATGCGGGCCCCGCTTCGTATGAAGGGGGCGTAACCGATGAAGATCGTATCCATCTCCCAGGACTTCTTCGACCTCGTCGAGGGCGACCGCGAGCTCATGCTTAAGCACAATCGCCCCTGCATCGTGGTGGTGAGGCTGCGTTTCCGCGGGAAGCGCAGGGACTTCGCCGTGCCGCTGCGTTCCAACATCGCCCCTAACGTGCCCAAAGACCAGTACTTTGCGTTGCCACCCCGCCCCACGACGCGCCCCGGCTGCCGCCACGGCATCCACTACATCAAGATGTTCCCCATAACCAAGGCCTACCAGCGCCGCTTTAGGACCGAGGGCTCGGCCTACTACGAGACGCTCCAGCGCATCATCGACGGCAACACCAAGCGCATTGTCTCCGAGTGCCAGGCATACCTCGACCGCTACGAGCGCGAGGGAAGGCCTCGCTTTGCCGTCGACATCGACCGCATCGTGGGGCTGCTGGAGGGCGAGAAGTAGGGCACCTGGGACATCAAGGTGATCACGGGGATGCGCCGCTCCAGCAAGTCCGAGCTCATGAAGGCGTTCTCCACCTCCGTTGCTCGGAAGGACTCATCCTCCAACAACGTCTACATCGATCTGCTGGACCTCGACAACGAGCTACTGCTCGAGTGCCAGCGCTTCATCGCGAAATCATAGAGCGGCACAAAGAGGGCGCCCGCAACCGTCTCTTCATCGACGAGGTGCAGCTGTGTGAGGGGTTCGAGAAAGCAATTAACAGCATTCACGCGCGTGGCGGATGGGATATCTACCTCACGGGATCGAACGCGTTCCTCCTGAGTTCGGACCTGGCGACCCTGTTCACAGGGCGCCACGGGGAGGTACACATCCTCCCCTTCAGCTTCGGCGAATACCGCTTCTACTTTGACGAGCAGGGGGCCGTCGACGACGACTTCGACGGATTCATCAGGCGCGGCGGGCTCGCCGGGTCCTACGATTACGATGACATCTCGGAGTCGTACGGTTTCCTTCGGCGCGGGCGGATCACCCACCGCCGATCTAGAGGCACTCGGTCAGAATCTGAAACACCTCGCTGCGCTCCAGTTTCTTGGCGCAGCCGCCGGTGAGCACGCAGGTGTCCGCAACCTTGTGCAGCGTCTCGTCGGACGCGTCGGAGCCCATCTCGGCGAAGCTCGTGGGAAGCCCCATCTCGCCGATGAACGTCTGCAGGCGGTCGATGCCCTCGAGCGCCACCGTAAGGTCGTCTTTGCCCTTGGCGTCGACGTCCCACACCTCGCGCGCCCAGCGGGCGAACTGCGCGGGCGCCTCGGGGGCCAGGTGGCGGTAGAGCGCAGGGTGGATGACCGCGAGGCCCATTCCGTGGTTGGTGTGGGTGTACGCGCCGTACTGGTGCTGGATCATGTGCGCCTGGAAGTCCGTTGACTTGCCGATCTTGAGCACGCCGTTCTCGGCCATGGCGGAGTCGTATACGAGCTCGCTTCTGGCATCGAGGTTCTGGTCGTCGTCCGCGATGAGGCGCATGTTGCGGATGACGTTACGCTGGATGGCGAGGTTGATGTCGTCGGTGACGTTGCGTCCGCGCGGGCTTCCGAAATAGCTCTCCATGCAGTGCGAGAGCGTGTCGAACGCGCAGCTCATGAACTGCGCGTGCGGTACGGTGAGCGTGAGTGCCGGGTCGAGCGCCGCCCACATGGGCATCGCCCCCAGATAGGCGCCCTTCACGTGCGTCTCCTCGTTGGTGATGACGGCGCCGTTGTTCTGCTCGGCACCCGTGCCGGAGAGCGTAACGATGCAGCCCATGGGGATGAACGAACTCGGCATCTTGCCGTCGGCGTGCTCGAACGTCTCGATGTCCTCGTCAAGCATCGCCTGCGCGGAGACTACCTTGCAGCAGTCGAAGACCGACCCGCCGCCGACGGCGAGAATGAAGTCGACCTGCTCCTCGCGTGCGAGCGCGGCGCCTTCCTGGCACTTCTCGTAGGTCGGATTGGGCATGATGCCGCCGAAGTCCACCACGCGCTTGCCCGCGCTCATGAGCTTATCGACCACGTGGCCGTAGACGCCGGTTCGTTTGACCGAGCCTCCGCCGTAGGCGAGCATCACTGTCTTGCCCATGGCACCCATCTCGGCGTCGAGTGCCTGGTCCATGGCCCCCTCGCCGAAGTAGTTCCTGACCGGGTAGTCGTACGTGAATGAGTTCATAGCAATTCCTCCTAGTAAGTTATCAGTGCGGTCTGACCGCTCGTCTACACGTTGCGCACGAGCTCGGACAGCCATTCGATGGTGGCGGGGTCGTGGTGGTCGAAGAACGCGCTGCGCCCGGTGTCGAGCGCGGCGATGGCGACCATCTCGTCGTCGCCCAGCGCGAAGTCGAAGACGTCGAAGTTCTGCTCCATGCGATCGCGGTGCGTGCTCTTAGGGATGCAGACCACACCGCGCTGCAGCAGCCAGCGCAACACGACCTGGGCGACCGTCTTGCCGTGCGCCTCGCCGATGCGAGCGAGGACCTCGTTGCGGAAGAGGTCGTTTCTGCCCTCCGCAAAGGGCGCCCAGCCCTCCATGGCTACCTCCTTGCCGACCATGTACTCCTGCGCCTCGCGCTGCTGGAAGAACACGTTGCACTCGACTTGGTTCACGGCGGG
>CABUVH010000185.1 GCA_902494935.1 uncultured Collinsella sp. | reverse complement strand
GGCGATGCGGCCGAGATGACGCGCGTGCTGGACGAGCCGCGTCTGGTGGCGGACGACGAGAACGCTCCTGAGCTCAAGGTTGGTGAGGGCGCGATTGATTTTGAGCACCTGAGCTTTGCATACCGTGACGCCGCGGCGGGCGAGAGCGTGTTCGACGACCTGACGCTCCATGTGGCGGCGGGCCAGCGCGTGGGCCTGGTGGGCAAATCGGGCTCGGGCAAGACGACGCTCACCAAGCTGTTGCTGCGCCTGGACGACGTGCAGGGCGGCCGCGTGCTCGTGGACGGCCAGGACGTCTCGCGCTGCACGCAGCAGAGCCTGCGCCGTCAGGTTGCCTACGTGCCGCAGGAGGCGCTGCTGTTCCACCGCTCCATTCGCGAAAACATTGCCTACGGTCGTCCCAACGCCACTGATGAGCAGATTCGCGAGGCGGCTCGCTTGGCTAATGCGACCGAGTTTATCGACCGCTTGCCCCGTGGCTTTGACACTATGGTGGGCGAGCGCGGCGTCAAGCTCTCTGGCGGTCAGCGTCAGCGCGTGGCTATCGCCCGCGCCATCCTAACCGACGCGCCGATTCTGGTGCTCGACGAGGCGACGTCTGCCTTGGACAGCGAGTCCGAGGCGTTGGTGCAGGAGGCGCTCGAGAATCTGATGCGCGGCCGCACCTCCATTGTGGTGGCGCACCGCCTGTCCACCGTGGCGGCGCTTGACCGCATTGTGGTGCTGGCCGATGGCGAGATTGTCGAGGACGGCACGCATACGCAGCTCGTCGAGGCGGGTGGCGAGTACGCGAGCCTGTGGAGCCGTCAGACCGGCGCATTCTTGGAGGCGTAAGCGTCTCGGACGTGGGACAATTGTGCCCATAAGTTTATTGTGCCGTTGAGCCGAGGAGTCGTTATGCCACGCGAGACCAATGCCGCCAAACGCGAGCGCGCCGTTGAGGTGTGTGAGCGCCTCAACCGTCGCTATGGCCCGGTCGAGTGCTTTTTGGACCACGAGAATCCCTTCCGCCTGCTGATCGCGGTGTTGCTCTCGGCGCAAACGACCGACGCGCAGGTCAACAAGGTGACGCCGAAGCTGTTTGCCCAGTGGCCCACGCCCGAGGCCATGGCCGGGGCGAGTGTGGCTGACGTGGCAGACACCATCAAGTCACTCGGCTTTTATAAGAGCAAGGCCAAGCACGCCGTGGAGGCCGCGCAGATGATCGTCGCCGACTATGGCGGCGAGGTGCCGGCCGACATGAAGGAACTCGTGAAGCTGCCGGGCGTGGGACGCAAGACGGCGAACATCGTGCTCAACGTGGGGTATGGCATCGTGGAGGGCATTGCGGTGGACACGCACGTCAACCGCATTGCGCATCGCCTGATGTTGAGTCCCAAGACACATGCCAAGGAGCCGCTCAAGACCGAGCAGGATCTGCTCAAGATTTTGCCGCACGAGTATTGGGAGTCGGTCAACCATCAGTGGATCACCTTCGGTCGCGAGATCTGCGACGCCCGCAAACCCAAGTGTGACGAGTGTCCGCTGGCAGATTTGTGCCCCAGCGTGCGCGTAGCGGGGTAGGGCGGAACGCATCTTCGTCTGGCGTTTTTTGCGGGGCTGGGTTTGCTCTTGAGCCGGAGTCCTCTCCATGCGCTACCATGACAGGCAATGAAATCCGCCGCATACCCGCCGAGCTTGCCCCGGCGGGCTTTTGGCGTTGCAATGCCGGAGGAACAGCATGCTCATTCACCGTATAGCCGCGCAGCTCTACACTGCCGAGGCCTTGCAGGCCGTCGAGGCCGGGCTCGATGCTGGCGAGGACGTGACGCTGGCTGTGTCGCAGTCGGGCCGCACGCTTATGGCGGCCGCCCAGTTTGCGCGCCGTCCGCGCCCGACGGTCTATATCGTGAGCGGCGAGGATGCGGCCGATCGCGCCGCGCGTAGCCTTGCCGCCTACGTGGGCCTGGCGCACGTGTGTCGTTTTCCTGAGCGCAAGGACTATCCGTGGCGCGAGCAGGCGCCGGACGACGCCGTGGTGGCGCAGCGCTGCGAGGCTCTGGGGCGCATCGTGCGCGGGGACAACTGCATCATGGTCGCCTCGGCTCGCGCGCTGCTGCGCTGCGTGCCGCCGGTCGAGAGCCGCTACTGGGAGTCCACTACTTTTGCGGTGGGCGAGGAGATTCCCTTTGACGAGGTGCCGCAGCGCTTGGTGGGCATGGGCTACACCAATGCCGGCGCCGCCGATGCGCCCGGCTTGTTTCGCGTTCACGGCGACACCGTCGAGGTGTTCCCCGCACAGGAAAAGGCACCCGTGCGCATCGAGTTCTTCGGCGACGAGATTGACCGCATCCGCCGCATGGTGAGCTCCACGGGGCAGACCATCGGCAACGAGGACAGCATCGAAATCTTTCCCTGCCGCGAACTGGCACTCACCGACGAGGCCGTCCACAACATGCATGTGGCGCTCTATCGCGCCAGCCAGGATGACAGCAAACTGGCGGCGCTGCTCGAGATGGTGGATGCGCGCATCGTCACGCCCGAGCTCGACCGCTTTTTGCCGGTGATGTACGGCCAGACCGTAAGCCCGTTGGCGCACGTGAGCGGCAAGGCGCTCGTGGTTCTGTCCGAGCCGCGCTCGCTGTTCGACGACTGCCTGCGCGCCTACGAGGATATCGAGGCGCGTGCCGGCGAGGCAGGGATTGACCGCCTGGACGGTCTGTACGTGCGCGCTCAACAGCTCGATTTTGGTGCCCAGCAGCGCCTGAACTACGTAAGCCTCATTCGTGCCGGCGGCACGGTGACGGCCGAGCTCAAGATTGAGCAGCCTGCCATCGCAGGCTCGGACAACCGTTTTATGACGCGCATCCAGGAGGTCGTGGGCAAGCGCTATGCCTGCGTGTTTGCCATTCCCGACCGCGGCGCGCGTGAGTCGATGGAGCTCACCTTTGGCGATGAGGGCATTACCTTTGAGGAATCGCTGACCGCGGCGCCCGAAAATGCCGGCGCTATCGGCGACCGCGTGCGCGTGGCAGCGGCGGATTCCGCCGACCGTGCCGCACGCCAGGAGGCCCACGCTTCCATTCGCGAGCGTAAGGCCGACGCACTCAACGCCCGCTCGCTCGAGGCGGG
>CABUVH010000184.1 GCA_902494935.1 uncultured Collinsella sp. | reverse complement strand
CTGTACGCCTTCGGTGCTACGGGCTTCCCGTTCACCAAGACGGCCCTTTTGCTCGATAGCCACAGCGAGGGCGTCTATGATGCGGCGATCGCTATGTACAAGTCGACCTGCGCGTACTGCAAGTGGGAGGACCAGGGCATTGTCACCATCAGCGGTATGACCGAGCGCGACAGCATGGCCTCCTCGCCCAAGTTGGAAGGGGTGCGAGAGCTCGCTCGCAAGCTTGCCTAAGGACAAGAAGAACGCATGGCAATCAGCGTTGGCGGAAAGCCTACTTCCCTTGCCAAGAGGGTTACTGATTGCCATGCATAGTTGCCGACATTTTCTTTTGCAACTTTTGCTATTTTTTGCAAGTTTTGCTATCAGCTGTAGCTGGCCTTTATCTGGGGAACGCTCCTTGATTTATTGCTTATCGTTGGTAACTGTCACGGTCGTAATGTCTTTGCGGCAGTCGATCGGCCCTCGTCGAGCTCCTTCAGCCGGGAGAGGCAGCGGTCCAGAAACCCGCTCCTGGCTTGCGCGGCAAGGAATCCGTCGCAGAAGCGGTCGCCGCGAACGCACCACGTGATGCATGCACGTATCAGGTCAATGTCCCCATGGTCGATGTCGCAGCTGTCTATGCCTTCCGAGGTGTCGATGCCATGGCGTTCAAGCGTCTCGAAGTAGCTGGTGTCCGCGAACCCGTCCAGTTCATAGAAATCGTCGACAAAATCCTCGAGTCCGAGCGTCCCGCCCCCAAGCTCGGCATTCATGTTTCTGTCCGCCAGCTTGCCAGCGTACCTGGTTAGTCTTTCGAACATGTTCGCTCCTTAGCTCAAAAGTCCGTTGTCGCCCAGGTAGTCCACGAAGGCATCGATGATCCGTGCCGTGCGAGTCGCGATGTCTATTTCGGTGAAGTCTCCCATGACTTGTGTCAGGCGCTTGAGTTCTGCGATCTTTGTTCCGGCTTTGCGCTTGCCATTGCCGTCGGTGTATCCCTCATAGTACTTGCGTTTATCGCAGAATCTGTAGTCGGCCGCGCGGATGTTTACACGCTTCTCGAGCAGCGCCTTGTTACCCAGCGCCTCCAGGTTGGATTGGTCGACGAGCGGGTCTACCTCGTTGCGCTTCTTGGCATAGATGTGCTCAATTTCGAGCGTAGTATCTAGGTCCATGAGTGGTTGATCTGGGTCTGCGTACGCCCACCAAGTGAGCATGGACTTCGTTACAGGCCTGCCGTTAGTGAACACGTAGGTTCGGAATCGCTCAGCAATATTTGCGCGATTGAAGTGATGGTTAGGAAACTCCACCGGGCGGTGCTCCACGATGTTGATCATCTCGGGATACACTGGCGAACGCAGCGCATTCACGCCGGGACGTTCAATGGCGTAGGCGAGAACGAATGCCGTGATCTTGTTTAGAAAGCCGTAGAGTGCCTCGTCATCGAGGACACCTTTGCTGTCGCGGTTGGCGAGGAACCAGACGCTTAGCAGATAGGTCCACATGCCGTTGGGGGCGTAGTTTAGCACGAAGAGCCTGCGGAGCACGCGCTCGCTGAACCCTTCCTGCGCGTCGACGCGTTTCCAGAAGCCGAGCAGCGCCTCGAGATCGTCGAGTGTGGCGTCCTCCTTGAGCATGGCGTAACCATCGGCACCGAAGAAGTCGCGCAACGATGCGGTGGTCGTGTCGCGGATGCCTTTCTTCGCGCGGCGGTAGTACATATAGCGCGTAAATAGCTCATCGGTTGGTGTACCGCGCATGGGCCGGAAGATGGCGTTCGCTCCCTCCTCGAGCCCCTTCCAGCGACGGATGAACTCATCCTTGCGCCCCGTGTCGGAATAATGCTTGTAGAACTGGCTCTTGAAGATGTCGGCATCCGAGAGAGGGGGCCCTCGGTCGTTTAGAGTCGAGAAGATGCGTAGCGCGGTGTCCTGCGACTCCGCTTCAATGGGCAACAGTATCACATTGTTGATGACGCGTGTGGCCATGTAGACGGTGTAGGTGGGCCACTCGCTCACCAGTTGCTCAATTTTCCTCTGGAAGAAAGCGAAGTTGCGGGCATAGGCGCTCTTCCAGCCATCGCCTACATTGCCCTCTCGTAAAATCTCGAGGAATTCATTCTTGTCGTTGTCCGATGCAACCTCGGAGTCGATCTTGAGGCGCTCCATGTCGGGCTCGTCGAACTCGTCGGTTTTCCATACACAACGGGCGATTGCCTCGCGCATCTTCACAGACTGCTTATCCTTCATATTGGTGAACTTGTCGTAGAACGCACGGAGCAGCAGCATGATGGTGGTGAGGCGCTGCTGGCCGTCAATGATCTCAAGTTGGCCAGAGAGGTTCTTAAAGGTGACGATGGGTCCGAGGAAGTATTCGTCGTTCTCGCTGTCGAAACGCTCGTAGTCATCGCCTGGAAAAGCGAACGAGAACAGGTCATCCCACAGCGTTGCACATTCATCCTCGCCCCAGGCGTAGGGCCTCTGGTAGTCGGGGATGAGGAAGTCTGATCGCTTATCGGTGAGAAGATCGCGAATCGATCGCTGGTCGATGTTGAGCTTGGACATGAGCTGTACCTTCCGCGCAGGAACAATCAAGATGGCACAGATTATATCGCCGAAGTCGTCATTCGCTCTATTGCTGCGAGCTACTGAATCTAGCAACCTCTGGCCAACCCATGCGGTTTCACGTCGTGATCCATATCGGCGCCGATCAATGCCCGTGATGCTTCTACTTGCACCTTCTTTGGAGAGCGCGAACGAGAGATGCGATCTACAGACGACTGAATAGCTCCATTCGTTTTGGTTACAAGAAAACATGCTGCGCGCCTGCAGCATGAAGGAGAGGGAATCCTATGAATATCGTTGTATTGAGTGGTAGCCCGCGTAAGGGCGCCAATACCGACACCATGGTCGAGGCGTTTGCCGAGACCGCGCGCGAGGTCGGCCATACGGTCGAGGTCATCCGCGTTGCCGGCAAAAAGATCGCTGGTTGTCTGGGATGCCAGCACTGCTTTACCCATGAGGGCGCCTGCGTGCAGAAGGATGACATGGCCGACGTGATCGAGTCGTTGAAAGGCGCCGATATGGTCGTCTTCGCTTCGCCTATCTACTGGTTCGATATCACTGCGCAGGAG
>CABUVH010000183.1 GCA_902494935.1 uncultured Collinsella sp. | reverse complement strand
TCGGGCGGCAGGTTGAGGAGCTCGTCGCCGGGACGGTGCAGGCAGACCTTCCTGAGCTTGCCGATCTCGGAAGGCACGTGCAGACCTTTCGTCATGGCCTCCTACCTTTCTTTCGGGCCTTACTGGCCGAATGTATCAGCGCCCCTCCGTATGGGACGCTGCTTGCTGACAGCTCTAGTTATATCCAAAAACCACCTGCAATTCCACCTCGCCCCCGAACGGTCAGCAAAGTGCGATGAACGGTATATCTCATATGATTCCCCCATGATGCACTTCGGTTCTCTAAAGCAGGTTTTCAAAGGTAAATGTTCTTTTTTCTAAGGAATTAAGCTAGATTGCACAAATATTTTCATGTTTAGGAATTGCATAGCTAAAACGGTTTTCTGCATATATATGTCGTTTGTTCATGATTCAATTTGGATTCGATTGTATTCAGCTCTCAATCATTCTTATTCATACATCCTCACCAATTGAGTATGGATATAGATTGTTTCTAAACGAGTTGGGCAGTTAGTTGCATGCCTTGGCAGCGTAAGAAGTAGGTAAAGATACCGTTCGTGCGATGCGTCCGTGCCACAGGTCGACTAAATTGAGACAATAGTGATTAGTGTTAGGCTACCGTCCCTTGTGGGGACTGAACGGACAGATGCATATGCCGAGCAAAATCGAAAAGAAGCAAGCCGCCGCAAAGCTGCGCAAACCGCCGCGCGACTTCTCGTACACGCAAAACCGAGAGCTCAGCTGGCTACGCTTTGACAACCGCGTGCTCGACGAAGCCTTCGACGAAACCGTTCCGTTATTCGAGCGACTAAAGTTCGTCTCGATCTTCGAGTCCAACCTCGACGAGTTCCTTATGGTGCGCGTGGGCGGCCTGTCCGATCTGGCGGAGCTCAAAAAACAACCTGTCGACAACAAGAGCAATATGACCGCCTCCGAACAGGTCGATGCTGTCATGGCCGAAATGCCCGGGCTCCTTACCCGTTGGGAGTCCATCTTTAAGAGCATCGAGGGCAAGCTCGACACCTTGGGCGTTCACCGCGCCCACATCGATTCGCTTACGCCCGAGGAGCGCACCTTTGTAACCCGCTACTTCCAGGCCTACGTGTCGCCGGTCATCTCGCCGCTGGTCATCGATCCTCGCCACCCCTTCCCCAACCTGCGCAACGGCGCGCTCTATCTGGCCTGTGGTCTGGACGGCGCCACCGACGAGGAGAGCCTGCTGGGCCTTATCGAGATTCCCGCCTCGATGAACCGCGTGGTCGAGATCCCCTCGCCCACCGGCACCTACTCCTACATCTTGCTCGAGGACGTCATCCTCGCCTGCCTGGACAGCTGCTTTGGCTCCTATAAGCCGCTGGATCGTGCGCTGATCCGCGTCACCCGCAACGCCGACATCGATCCGGACGGCGAGGGCGTCGAAGAGGAAGAGGACTACCGCCAGCACATGAAGCGCATTCTCAAGAAGCGCCTGCGTCTGCAGCCGGTAGTGCTCGCGGTCTCGGGGTCGCTCGAGAAGGCGACGCTCAAGACCATCCGCAAGGCGCTCGAGCTTTCGCGCCGCTCGGTCTTTACCTGCGATATCCCGCTCGACCTGGGCTACGTCTTTGGCATTGAGGGCAAGATTCCCGAGCACCTGCGCAACGAGCTCCTCTTTACGCCGTTTAAGCCGCAGCCCAACCCCACCATCGATATGACCCGCTCCATCCGCGAACAGGTGCTGCAGCACGACAAGCTGCTCTTTTATCCCTACGAGGCCATGAACCCCTTCCTGGATCTGGTGCACGAGGCCGCCTACGACCCCGAGTGCATCTCGCTGCGCATCACACTCTACCGCGTGGCCAAGCAGAGCCGCCTGTGCGAGTCGCTGATCGATGCTGCCGAGAACGGCAAAGAGGTCACGGTGCTCATGGAACTTCGTGCCCGCTTTGACGAGCAGAACAACATCGAGTGGGCCGAGCGTCTGGAAGAGGCGGGCTGCACCGTCATCTATGGTTCCGAGGGCTTTAAATGCCACTCAAAGATCTGCCAGCTCACCTATCGCGAGGGCATGGCGCTCACCCGCCTCACGCTTTTGGGCACCGGCAACTTTAACGAGAAGACGGCCAAACTCTACAGCGACTTTATGCTCATGACCGCCCACCCCGGCATCGGCGAGGACGCCAACCTGTTCTTCCGCAATCTGTCGCTGGGCAACCTGCGCGGCGACTACCGCTTCCTGGGTGTGGCGCCCGTCGGACTGAAACCGCTCATCATGCGCGGGCTTGACCGCGAGATCCAGCGCGCCCTTGCCGGCGAGCCCGCCCGCGTGTTCTTTAAGCTCAACTCACTGACCGACCGCGAGGTTATCGACAAGATCGCCGAGGCATCGTGTGCCGGCGTGCGCGTAGACATGATCATCCGCGGCATCTCGTGCCTCAAGCCCGGTGTTCCGGGCAAGACCGAGAACGTGCATGTCCGCTCCATCGTCGGACGCTTTTTGGAGCACGCGCGCGTCTATGCTTTCGGCGTGGACTCGGACATGATTTACCTGAGCTCGGCAGACATGATGACGCGCAACACCGAGCACCGCGTGGAGATTGCCTTCCCCGTGCTCGACCCCACCTGCCGCGCTCTGGTGCACGAGTACATGGGCATGCAGCTGCGCGACAACGTGAAGGCCCGCAGCCTCACGAGCGACGGCACCTGGGTCCCCGTAGAGCGTGCAGAGGGTGAGAAACCCTTCAACTCACAGGAAGCCCTGCTGGAGCGCGCCTATCGCAACGCCGAGGCCGCGCCCGAGCCCGTCATTGAGGCGGAACCTGCCTCCGAGGCCGAGCCGCAGCCAGTAGCACCCAAGGTCCAAGAGTTCCAGGCGACCGTCATTGAGCCCGAGCCTGCACCTGCACCTGCACCTCAGCCCGAGCCGCAGGTCACCAAGCCCGTATCCGAGACGAGCGCCCGTCGCGATAAGCCCGCCGGCAAGACCAAGGCCATCGAGCGCCATCGCCCCGGTCGCGTGCGCATAGGCCTGGGCCTGATCGGCCTGGGTCTTAAGACGCTCATTACCGGCAAGACGAAATAGTCGTTTGTAGAAGCAGTTTGTAGAAGCGCCCCGCATTTGAGGAAAGCCTCGGATGC
>CABUVH010000182.1 GCA_902494935.1 uncultured Collinsella sp. | reverse complement strand
CGCCGGCGCACATGGCGGCCTTGTGCACGCTTATCGACAACCACACGCCCAGCCCGCGCCGCCGCAAGCCCAGCATGTCGGTCACGAGCGCCCAAACGGTCGTGGACCTTCCCTGCGACGGCCACAAGATCGCTGTCATCGGCGAGCGCATCAACCCCACCGGCAAAAAGCGCCTGCAGCAGGCCCTGCGCGACGGCGACCTGGACTACGTCGTGAGCCAGGGCATCAGCCAGCAAGAGCAGGGCGCCGACATCCTGGACGTTAACGTGGGCCTGCCCGAGATCGACGAGGTCAAGATCATCCAACAGGCGACCGAACAGCTCCAGGGCTCCACGTTGCTGCCGTTGCAGATCGACTCCACCGACCCCGCCGCCGTCGAGGCCGCCGTGCGCCGCTACGCCGGCAAGCCCATCATCAACTCGGTCAATGGCAAGCAGCAGATCATGGATGAGATCTTTCCGCTGGTCGCCCACTACGGCACCAACGTTGTCGGCCTTACGCTCGACGAAGGCGGCATCCCCGATACCGCCGAGGCCCGCTTCGCCATCGCCGAGCGCATCGTGGCCGAGGCCGCCCGCTACGGCATCGGCCCGGACCGCATCCTCATCGACTGTCTGGTCATGACCGCCTCGACTAATCAACGCCAGGCTGAGCAGATCCTACGCGCCATGTCCCTGTGCAAGGAGCGTCTGGGCGTCAAATGCGCGCTCGGCGTGTCGAACATCAGCTTTGGCCTGCCTGCCCGCCCGCTGCTGGGTTCGGTCTTTTTGGCCGCCGCCTTCGGCGCGGGCCTGGACGCCCCCATCATGAACCCGGGCTCCAAGCGCTTTATGGATACCGTCTACAGCTATCGCGTCCTGAGCGTTGAGGACGAGGGCTCGACCGGATACATCGAGCGCTACGCCGGCTGGACCGATCCGTACAAGATCGCCGCAAACCCGGCAGCAGCTCAGGCCGCATCGACCGACACCGTGTCCGCTGCTGGCACCGCCGGCACCGACGGCAACGACGACCCAATTCGTCGCATGGTCGTCTCGGGCCGTAAGGGCGAGATCGCGACCGAGACTGAGCGCCTGCTGGCCGACCACGACGCTATGGATCTTATCAACAACCACTTTATCCCCGCCCTCGACGAGGTTGGCGTCCTCTTTGACCAGGGCAAGTTCTTCCTGCCGCAGCTCATGGCCTCGGCCGAGGCCGCACGCGTGGGCTTCGACACCATCAAGCGGCTGATGCCCGCCGGTGAGATCGCCGACAAGGGCAAGATCTGCGTGGCCACCGTCAAGGGCGATATCCACGACATCGGTAAGAACATCGTCAAGATGCTGCTTGATAACTACGGCTACACCGTCTTTGACCTGGGCCGCGACGTCGATCCGCAGGAGGTACTCAAGACCGTCAAGGAGCGCGATATCAAACTCGTCGGCCTCTCGGCGCTTATGACTACCACGGTCGTCGCCATGGAGGAGACCATCAAGCTGCTTCATGCCGAGGTGCCGGGCGTCAAGATCATCGTGGGCGGCGCCGTGCTCACCCCCGAATACGCCAAGCAGATCGGCGCGGACTACTACGCCAAGGACGCCGCCGAAAGCGCCCGTATCGCCGAAGAGGTCTTTGGGCAGTAACACAACGGAAACAACCGAGCACCAAAACGTGCCGCATGCGCCACTTGGCACGTGCGGCACGTTAGAATAGATAAGACTATGCTCGTTTTGGCAGATAGGAGCGCAAGGATGGCGATCACGCCCGCAGAAATCGCGGAAACCCGCGGCATGGTTGAGGAGCAGAACCTCGACATCAGGACCATCACCATGGGTGTTTCGCTCATGGGTTGCGGCGACGAGAACCTCGACCGCATGTGCACGAAAATCTACGACCACGTGACGCACACGGCTGAGCATCTGGTCGAGACCGCCGAGAACCTCGAGCGCGAGTACGGTATCCCCATCGTCAACAAGCGCGTTTCCGTCACCCCGGTGGCGCAGATCGCCGCGTGCTGCAAGGATGAGGACCTCACCCCCATCGCGCATGCCCTCGACCGCGCGGCCGAGACGCTCGGCATCGATTACCTGGGCGGCTTCTCCGCGCTCGTCCAGAAGGGCATCGGCGACGCCGACCGCCGCGTCATCCAGTCCATCCCCCAGGCGCTCGCCACCACGAGCCGCGTCTGCTCCAGCGTCAACGTCGCCAGCCTGCGCGCCGGTATCAACATGGACGCCGTGCTTATGGCCGCCCAGACCATCATCGATGCCGCTAAACTCACGGCCGACCAGGATTCCGTTGGCGCGTCCAAGTTTGTCTGCTTTGCCAATATGGTCGAGGACTCCCCGTTTATGGCGGGCGCCGTCCACGGCGGTGGCGAGGCCGACGCCGTCATCAACGTAGGCGTCTCGGGCCCCGGCGTTATGGCCGCAGCCCTGGAGACGCTGCCCGATTCCGCATCGATGATGGAGGTCGCCGAGAAGATTAAGCAGACCGCCTTTAAGATCACCCGTGCCGGCGAGCTCATGAGCCGTGAGGCAGCCCGCCGTCTGGGTGTCGAGAAAGGCATTGTCGACCTGTCGCTGGCTCCCACACCCGCCATCGGCGACTCCGTCGCGCGCATCCTCGAGATTATCGGCGTGGGCACCTGCGGTGGCCCGGGCACGACCTGTGCGCTCGCCATGCTCAACGATGCCGTCAAGAAGGGCGGCGTCATGGCCAGCTCCAGCGTGGGCGGTCTCTCCGGCGCCTTTATCCCCGTGTCCGAGGACGCCGGCATGATCGCCGCCGTCGAAGCCGGCGCGCTTTCGCTCGAGAAGCTCGAGGCCATGACCTGTGTGTGCTCCGTCGGCCTGGACATGATCGCCATCCCCGGCGACACCCCGGTCGAGACCATCGCCGGCATCATCGCCGACGAGATGGCCATCGGCGTCATCAACAACAAGACCACGGCCGTCCGCGTGATTCCCGCCATTGGCAAGGGCGTGGGCGACTGCGTCGAGTACGGCGGCCTGTTTGGCCGTGCGCCCATCATGCCGGTGAACCCCAACGCCGGCACCGTGCTTGCCCACCGCGGTGGACGCTTCCCGGCGCCGCTGAACTCGCTGAAGAACTAGCTGAGGGGTTCGGGCGAGGAGCCCCGGG
>CABUVH010000181.1 GCA_902494935.1 uncultured Collinsella sp. | reverse complement strand
GCACTTCGTCGCCGTTTCCACCGCACTCGAGAAGGTTGAGGCCTTCGGTATCGACCCCGCCAACGCCTTCGGTTTCTGGAACTGGGTCGGCGGCCGCTATTCCGTTGACTCCGCCGTGGGCCTGTCGCTGATCGTCGTGCTCGGCCCCGAGCGCTTCCAGCAGTTCCTCGAGGGCTTCCACGCCATCGACGAGTACTTCTGCAACACCCCGCTCGAGAACAACGCCGTCGCGCTGATGGGCCTGCTCAATGTCTGGTACGTCAACTTCTTCGGTTCCAAGAGCCACGCCGTGCTGCCGTACTGCCAGTACCTGCACCGCTTCCCGGCCTACCTGCAGCAGCTCACCATGGAGTCCAACGGCAAGCATGTCCGCTGGGACGGCAGCGCCGTGACCTCCGACACCGGTGAGATCTTCTGGGGCGAGCCCGGCACCAACGGCCAGCATGCCTTCTATCAGCTGCTGCACCAGGGCACTGTGGTGGTTCCGGCTGACTTCATCGCCTTCGCCAATACCGCCAACCCTGCGACCGACAGCGGCCAGGATGTCCACGAGCTGTTCCTGGGCAACTTCCTGGCCCAGACCAAGGCGCTCGCCTTTGGTAAGACGGCCGATGAGGTTCGTGCCGAGGGCACGCCCGAGCAGATCGTCCCGGCCCGCTGCTTTGAGGGTAACCGTCCGACGACCTCGATCTTTGGCGACACGCTGACCCCGTTCGCACTCGGCGAGCTCATCGCACTGTACGAGCACATCACGTTTGTCGAGGGCACGGTCTGGGGCATCGACTCCTACGACCAGTGGGGCGTCGAGCTGGGCAAGCAGCTTGCCAAGCAGATCACCCCTGCCTTCCACGACGATGCCGCCAAGGCCGAGCAGGACGCTTCGACCCAGGCGCTCATCGAGTTCTATCGCGCGCATCGCAAGTAGTCGCTGCTGTTAACGCATCGCGCCTTATAGTCAGGGGCCCGTATCCTATCGGATGCGGGCCCCTTTGCTTTGCCGTAGTCCCGGGGCGCACGGCCTTTGTGGAACATCGCTGGGGCGCCGCGCGCCGCGAGAACCCTGCGCCTAGATCTCGGCCTCCGCATGGTCTCGCTGCGCCTCGGGCAGCTCCCCGTAGAGCGGATGGTCTTCGAGCCTAAAGCGCTCGACCTGTTCGGGAGTGCGACCGCGCACAAAGAGCCACGAGCGATCGATCGGCGTCGCCATGAGCGTGCTGGGCAGCGCGTCGGCGCGGTCGGAAAACACCCGGGCACTCTCGGGATCCTGGAACGCCAGCACCAGATGCGTGTCGCAGTTGCCCATGATGGAGCGTGCGCGTGCCTCGCCATAGAGCGCATCGAGCTGGTTGGTCGACTGCAGCAGCAGCGTTGCCCAGATGTTGCGGCTTCGGATAATCGAGAGCACGTTGTCGATCTGGGGGATCTGCAGATTTGCGAAGTCATCGAGCATAAAGCGCACGGGCACGGGCAGGCTGCCGTCGGGCTGCCTATCGGCCTCACGAATGAGGCCCATAAACGCCTGCGAAATAAAGAGGCCGGTCAGGTGATCGAGATTGCGGTCAATATCGCTCACAGTTACAAACAGGGCGCAGGGGGTGTGTCCCATGGAAGCGAAGTCCACCTGATGGCACTCACGATAGAGCTGTGCCGCACCGTCGAATCCCAGACACATGACCTTTTCGGCAAGGATGCCGACGATGCTCGCGTGCATGCGCTCGGCATTTTGCGTAATGGCGTAGCGCCGCCATAGCGAGAGGGCATAGCTTTGGGGGTCGGTCGTGATCAGGTCGTCAAACAATCGACCCGTGGCACCGTCCTGCAGGTGCTCGATCAGCTTGATGACCGAGCTGATCGTCTGCTCGTCGGCGGGTAGCTGTTCGGTGACGTAGGCGATAAGACACGACAGCAGGTTTGCCGCCGCATGATCCCAAAAAGGCTGGTTGTTGTCCTCGATGGGGCAGATGGCCTTTGCCACCGAGAGGATGTCCTGCTGGTTGGGCCTGCCGTCCGCCTTGCGGCGAATGTGCCTCAGGGGGTTGTAGCCGCAGCGCTCGATGCCGGGCGCAAGGGCCGGGACGGTGTTGAGGTCGGCGAAGTTGAGACATTGCACGCGGTAACCGTGGGCTGCCAGCACGGGTCCCACTTCGCGACAGAGCGTGCCTTTGGTGTCGAGCACGATGTAGCTTGCGTTCATTTGCAGCAGGTTGGGCTTGAGGACGTTTCGGGTCTTGCCGGCTCCCGAGGGGCCGATCACAAGTGCATTGTTGTTGAGTCCCGTTTGGCGGGTGTCGCAGGAAAGCGTTCGATCCTTGGCGAGGATGGTGGACGATGCGGACTCAGATGCGGCGAGGCGGCTGGCGAGGTTAGACATGGGCGACCTCCTTGGTGGTCGAGAGGATTTCGTGGGCAAAGCCGAGCTCGACGGCGCGCTCGGCCGAAAGGTAGGTGTCTTTTGCGGTGAGGGACTGGATGCGCTTGGGCGTGAGGCCGCTGCGGTCCGAGAGGATTTGCGTGAGGGTCTTGCGGGTCTGCATGAGACGCCGGCTGGTTTCCTGTAGCGCAAGTGCCGAGCCGCCTGCCCCCTGGGGGATCAGCGGGTCGTGAATCATGAGCTCTGCATGGGGCGCCATACGGCGATCGTCGCCGCCCATAAAGATTACGGCACCCATGGACGCGGCGAATTCCAGACAAACGGTGCGGATGGGGCACGATGCGAGGCGCATGGCGTCATAGATCGCAAGACCCGATCGCACGCTTCCGCCGGCGCTGGCGACAAATATGGTGATGGGACGGCTGGGGTCGGTGGCATCGAGCAGGCGGATCTGCTGGCATAGGTCGTGGGCCATCGGGGTTTCGATGTTTCCCATGACGGAGAGCTCGCGACGGGCGAGCATCTCATCGTAAATGCTGGTGAGCGTGATACCTCGGGCGGATTCACGCATGGTGAGGGGGCTGATGATGGGGGAATGATTGGTGTCCATGGGGACTCCTTTCTGTTGGTTGTGTTGTGGAATAGGATTGTTGCCCGCGGGGGGGCTGGCGGGCTACAGGGTTCGTCCGAGCCTGAGATCGAGCTCGGTTGTGGGGCAGGCTGCCTGTTCGTGCGGCTCGCAAGCGCCAAGGGCTCCAAAGCGATGGAGCGTTGCGGCGGG
>CABUVH010000180.1 GCA_902494935.1 uncultured Collinsella sp. | reverse complement strand
TGGTCGACGTGCCTGGCCATGCACACTACCTGCGCGCCATGGTGCAGGGTGCGACGGGCATCGACGTTGCCGTGCTGGTGGTCTCTGCCGTTGAGGGTGTAATGCCGCAGACGCGCGAGCACGTGCATGTGCTGGAGCTGCTGGGCGTCACACATATGGTGGTCGCGCTGACGATGTGCGACCTGGCCGATAGCGAAATGATTGAGCTTGCCGAGCTCGACGTCGATGATTTTTTATCGGACACCGTGTTTGCGGACGCGCCGATCGTGCCTGTGTCGTCTAAGACGGGCGAGGGGATCGACGGACTGCTTGCGGTGCTCGACGAGCAGGTAGGTGCCTGCTGGGATGCCTGCCGCGACCGTGCCGAGCGCACCGATGCCGCGCCGCGCCTGCCGATTGACCGCTGCTTTACGATCAAGGGCGTCGGCACCGTCGTGACGGGAACGCTGCACGATGCGCCGGTTGCGGTGGGCGACGAGCTGATGGCTTTGCCGTCGCGTACGGTCTGTCGCTTGCGTGGGATTCAGGTGCATGGCGACACTCAGCAGGCGCTGCCCGGTCAGCGTGTGGCGCTCAACTTGGTGGGCGATGGCGTCGCCGCACTTGACCGCGGTGAGATGCTCGGCGTGGCGGGCCGCTTTGGCCAGACGATGCGCTTTATGATGACGTTTACGTATTTGGGTCGCGAGGGAGCCAAGCCGCGTGTGCTCGAGTCGGGCGCGCGTGTGCACGTGATGGCAGGCACGGCCGAGGTCGTCGGCCGCATCATGCTTTTGGAGGGCGAGGCCCCCATGGCGGTGTGCGAGACCCGTACCGTGCAGGTGCGCCTGGAGGAGCCGCTGCCGCTACGTGCCGGGGACCATGCCGTGGTGCTGTCGTATTCGCCCGTTATGCTTATTGGCGGCGGGCGCGTGCTGCTTTCGCGCTGCCGTCGCTCGCGCGAGCTTACTGAGGGGGAGTGCATGCTGTACGCGGCGCTCGAGTCCGGCGATATCGCGGGCGGTGTGGGCGCTTGGTTGGCGCTGCAGACGCTGCCGTTTACGGCTGCCGATGTTACCGCGGCGCTCGATCTTGTTGCTGGTGAGGCTGAGGCAGCGTTGCGCGAGTTGGTGGCGAAGGGCGCTGCTTGCGCGCTTGCTGGCTCGGATGGCTCGCTGTATGCAGATGCTTCCGCGCTCGATGCCGCGATGGGTACGCTGGCGGCGACCCTGTCCGCCATGCATGCGGCGTCTCCCAAGGAGACAGGCTTTACGCCCGGCGCCGTTGCCCATGCTGCGTGGCCTACCGCTGACGATACAGTTGCCGCAGCCCTGATTTCCGAGGGCTGCTCGCGCGGCGTGTGTGCCTCCGAGGGCGCCGAGGTATTCGATCCGCACTCCGCTGCCGCCGCGGCGCGTGTGGTGCGCGAGGCCTGCGAACGTATCGTTGCCTTGCTGGACGAAGCCGGCCTCGATGCACCGACGTTGCCCGAGGTGGGCGAGCAATTGCAGCTCGATCGCGACACCATGACGCGTGCCCTGCGCGAGCTTTCGCTCAACCGCTCTATCGTAAAGGTCGAGCGCGATGTGGCCCTGTCTGCAGCTGCTGAGGCCTGCGCGCGTGAGCTCGTCGCCTCTGCCATTGCCGACGCCGGTGGCGCTGCTACCACGAGCGTGCTGCGCGAGGCGCTGGGCGTGTCGCGCAAGCGTGCCATCAGCATCTTGGAACACCTGGATGCCGTGCGCTTCACGGTGCTCGACAAAGAAGCCGGCGGCCTGCGCTCCCTGCGCTAGGCCACCCTTATCAGTTGCGGTGAAATAGTTCCTGTTTGGGGGTCTTGCAGCCTAAACAAGAACTATTCCACCGCAACTTCTTGCTCGTCTTTTTGGGATGGGGCCTGTTTGGTTTGGTAAAATACCGGCGCACTTGGGAACGGATGGGCTCCGGTGGGCTCCGCGGTCCTCAAAACCGTTGCGAGGCGTGCAAAACGTCTTGGATGTGTTCGATTCACATACGTTCCCGCCATACGCTACCAGCGCTTTTGTGCTCGCGGTCTTGCTGCGTGCCGCAAAGGCGCTGTTTTGTTTTTGCACGAGCTTTTCGTAGCGCTGCTATTTCGGTGGCTGTATTTAGCTTCGTGCACCGGGTTTCGAGCATGCCGATGGAGGTGTTTTGCCGTATGACTACCGTAAGACGTGCCGATCTTTCTTGTGTCGTCCAAGCGGGTGGGCTGTCCTCGCGCATGGGCTGTGATAAGGCTCGCATGGCGTTTTGCGGCGAGCCGCTCATCGAACGCGTGCTGGGTCGGCTGGCGCCAGTTGCCGGCGAGTTGGTCGTGACGACTTCGCGTCCCAGCGAGCTTTCCTACCTTGAGGAGCGCGCGTTTGGCGGCCTGGTGCCGCGAATAGTGTCGGACCTTGAGGGGCCGGCGGGCGCCATGCGCGGCATCGCGAGTTCGCTGACTGCGGCCCGGCTGCCTCTCGTGGCGATCGTTGCCTGCGATATGCCGTTTGTCTCGCCGGAACTCATCGGCGCGCTTGCCGATCGTGTTGAGGCCGAGGCGTTCGACGTGTGCGTGCCGCGCGAGAAGCGGGGGATTGAGCCGCTGTGCGCCGTGTGGCGCCGCCAGGCTTGCGCGCCGGTTGCCCGTGAGTTGCTCGACCAGGACCGCCAACGCATCCGCTGTTTGATCGACCAGGTCCATGCCGGCTATCTGAATGAGCCCCAGATTGTCGAGGTTGCCGGTTCCACGCTCTGCTTCGAAAACGTCAATACACCCGAGGAGTTTGCGGCAGCCGAGCTGCTCGCCTAGACGATGGGAGATGCCATGCCTCACGATACCTGCCCCGATACCGGGGAACCTTGCACTTGCGATGGGTCCGAGCCTTGTACTTGCGGCTGCGGTGGCTGTGGACATACGGCCGAAGAAGAGGCAGCGGCGGCTGCGTATCGCGAGTCGCACCGCGAGGCCTCGTTTGGCGATGCCTCTGATCACGAGCGCAAGATTATCGTGTCGTTTGACAGCACCTTCGATGTGATGGAATGCGAACAGCTGTGTCTTGCCGCCGGTGTGTCCGGGCGCATCATGCCGCTGCCCGGCTCCATTACCGCCGGCTGTGGACTTTGCTGGGTCATGCCGTTCTCCGGCGATGCCCTCGCCGCCTTCTGTGCCGCGACCGAAG
>CABUVH010000179.1 GCA_902494935.1 uncultured Collinsella sp. | reverse complement strand
CCTCTAATTGGGAACCACGGGCGGCGCGCACGGCGCCGCCCCTATCCGTGGGCGTACCGGATAAACGCTTTACCCGTTACCCCCATCTACCGTTCACCGGGAGTACACGCCCGTTGAGCGATTGGTATTAAATAGTTTTTGCATGACTATATAATTGGTATCAAATCATTTGCACCGGTTTAGGTGTTAACAGCACACCGGTACAAGCTGGATCTGTCTGGGCGATTGTCGGCATGGAAAAGGGCGCGCTGACAAGTCGGGAATCGCCGCGCGGATCCAAGAGGGATCAAAGGGAGGAACAATGCTTGTTCAAGCGATCCTCATCGGACTTATCGCTGCCTTCGGTAAGCTCGATTATCAGCTCGGTACGCTCTATGCGTTCCGCCCGATCGTTCTGTGCCCGCTCGTCGGCATAGTCCTCGGGGACCTGCAGTCCGGCCTCGCCATCGGTGCGAGCCTCGAGCTGCTCTTCATGGGTTCTATCTCCATCGGCGCTTACGTGCCGCCCGATGAGACGATTGGCGGCGTGCTCGCCTGCGCCTTCGCTATTCAGCTGGGTCAGAGCACCGAGGCCGCTATCGCGCTCGCGATGCCCATCGCCACTCTGTGCCTGGCCATCAAGAACGTCGTCAACGCCGGTATGCCCCTTCTGGTCGACCGTGCCGACGTCTTTGCCAGCAAGGGTAACCTCAAGGGTATCTACGCTATGCACTGGATTATCGGTCTCGTGATTGTCGTCCTGGCCTTTATCCTGTGCTCGGTCTCCTTCTATCTGGGTGCCGACGCTGTTCAGGGCCTGCTCGACTTCATCCCGACGTTCGTCCTCGATGGCTTTGGCGTCGCAGCCAACATCCTGCCTGCCATGGGCTTCGCCATGCTCGGCCGTCTGGTGCTTACCAAGCAGCTCGTGCCGTTCTACTTCCTGGGCTTCCTGCTGTGCTCCTATGCCAACGTGCCCGTCCTCGGCGTCGCCCTGATCGCAATCATCATCGGCATCGACAAGTACGACCTGCTGGGCCTTGGTGGCGCCCAGTCCCAGCTTTCTGTGGAAGGGGATGAGGACGATGACTTCTAATTCCGAGAACCAGATTACTCGCTCCGACCTCATTAAGAGCGCCGTGAACACCGGCGCCCTGGGCATGGAATTCTCCTGGACCTACTACAAGCAGATGAACATTGCCTTCTGCCTGATGGTCGCCAACATGCTCAAGAAGATCTATGCCGGCCGTCCCGATGATTACGCCGAGGCCTTGCACCGTCACAGCGCATTCTTCAACATCACCCCGCAGCTCGCTCCCTTCGTGGGTGGCATCGCGATGGCCATGGAAGAAAAGGTCGCTCGTGGCGAGGTTGAGCCCGAGAGCGTCAACGACATCAAGGCCGCCCTCATGGGTCCGCTTTCCGGCCTGGGTGACTCCTTCTTCCTGTCCACCCTGCGCGTCGTCGCCGCTGCCGTGGGCATCAGCCTGTGCCAGGCCGGCAACGTCTTTGGCCCCATCGCCTTCCTGCTCGTCTACAACATCCCGGCGTTCCTGATTCGTATCTTTGGCGCTATCAAGGGTTATGAGCTGGGCATTGGCTTCCTCGACGAGGCTCAGAAGACCGGCCTGATGCAAAAGATCACGGCCTGCGTCGGCATTGTCGGCGTTATGGTCGTCGGCGCCATGAGCAAGGACATGTTCTGGGCTTCGCTGCCCATCGCCATCGGTCAGGGCGACTCCGCCCAGACTCTCCAGGACATCCTGGACGGCATCATGCCCGGTATGCTCGGCATGGCCGCCTTCTGGCTCTACTACTGGCTGCTCTCCAAGAAGATCAACCCGATGGTCCTGATCCTCTGCACCATGGTCGTGGGCATCATCGGCGCATACTTTGGCGTGCTTGCCTAATATGTTCGAATCGCGCTTCCATCGCGTCTAACGGTTGCGTCGATCTTTGGGGGGCTTGTCGCATCTGCGGCGGCCCCCTGTTTTTTAAAACTCCGTACGAAAGGGGAGGGCTATGGTCGTACCCGAGCTTTCGCTCATGAACATCAACCATCGTTACTACAGCATCGAGACGTTTTTTAAGGCTGCAGGTGAGGCCGGCTATCGCAATATCGAGTTGTGGACCGGCTCGATGCACCTGTATGTAGATTGCCATGAGCACGATTCGGTGGATAAGATTCGCGATCTTGCCGCCCAGTACGGTATCAAGATCGTGTGCGTGTGCCCCGAGCAGAACAACCCCAAGCCGTGGAACGTCGCGGTGCGCGGTGAGGCGGGCCAAAAACGCATCCTCTCGTACTTTAAGAATGTGATCGACGTTGCCGTTGAGTTGGGCGTGCCGCAGATTCTGGTGACGAGTGGTTGGGCCTATCTGGACGAGCCGGCTGAGGACGCCTGGGCCCGCAGCGTTGCCATGCTGCGCTCGGTGTGCGACTACGCCGACACGCGCGGTATTCGCGTCGCGCTCGAGGCGCTGCAGCCGTCGGAGTCCGTGCTGGTCAACACCGCACAGGATGTGGCACACATCCTCGAAGCGGTCGATCGCCCCAATTGTAAGGCTTGTATCGACTTTGGCGCCATGGAAGTTGCCGGCGACACGATCGACGGCTACTTTGAGGTTTTGGGCGACAAGATCGTTCATACTCACTTTGTAGATGTGGGCGGCGGCACGACGCATCTTGCCTGGGGCGACGGCGAGCGTGATATGCGTGCCGACCTCGAGGCACTCATGCGCCACGGCTATACGGGCTATGTATCGGCCGAGACGTGCGATGGCCGCTACTATCAGGATCCGTCCAAGGCGACGACTCAGGTTATCGAGATGTATCGCCGTGTGACGGCGGAGATGGAAGCCGAATAACTAAATTGCGCGGTTGCGCCGGAAACGCTTGGGCGGGTCTGGCGCAACGCCTTTATAGCTGGCGAGTTGTGGAGCGCCTGTTGACGGCGGAGCTCGAAATAAACAACTATCGGCGTTGTAATACCACTCGGGCGAGGAAACCGACCGTTCGCCGCAAATACTCGTGAGTTTAGATTGGTATTAAATAACAAGCAATCGTATGGCTATAATTGGTATCAGCAAGAAGCGCGATGTATAGAATCGCGCATATGTGATGGGAGGACACACATGAAGGAGACCGAGAAGATCGAGATCATGCACTTCGACCAGGAGGGCTACCTCGAGGACGGCAGGAACGTCTACGAGGCCGGCAAGCGGATGACCGCCCT
>CABUVH010000178.1 GCA_902494935.1 uncultured Collinsella sp. | reverse complement strand
TCGAACGGTCCGCTGTAGACCTGCGTCGACACGCGATACGACATATTCGACCTCCTTTGACGGCGCCTTCGCGGCGCGGTTTGGGTGAAAATTGCGACCGTTTTGCACGGTCGACCTGTAAGTTTACCTTAGATGCCGGCGATTGCGAAGTTGAGCAGCCACTCGGCCAGCGGATACACGGTAACGTCGAAATACCGCCCGATCACGTCGATGCCGGTCCACATGGGCAGCAGGTACAGCACGATGATAAGGATCGGCATGGCGTATTGTTGTAGACGGTAATAGTTGTTGAGCGCCTTGCCATTGAGGAACGGCACGATGATCGACGAGCCATCGAGCGGCGGAATCGGGATGAGGTTGAAGAACGCAAGCGACAGGTTGACCACGATGAACGTGGCGCCGAAGTTCATGATCTGTGATGCCACGGCAAAGGACATGCTGGTGTAGAGGTTGCCGTACGTTGCGTGCATGAGGGCGGCCGCGAGGCACGCGAGGGCGATGTTCGACGCGGGGCCGGCCACGCTCACCAGGACCTCGTCGCGCTTGGGGTGCTTGAGGTTGTTGAGGTAGACGGGCACGGGCTTTGCGAAGGCGAATACGGGACCGCCGGCGGCAAGCATCAGCAGCGGCAGGATGATGGTGCCAAACGGGTCGATATGGTTGAGCGGGTTGAGTGAGACGCGGCCGCGCGAGCGGGCCGTCTTGTCGCCGAGCGCCCAGGCCGCCGCGGCGTGTGCGCTCTCGTGGATAACGATGCCCACGATGACGGCGACGGCGCTAGCGAGCAGGTTCATGAGGTAGCTGCTGGACATATCGATCCCCTAGCGGACGCGGCGCGAGGCGCGCGTGAGCAGGTAGTCGGCCACAAAGAGGATTACCGCGACGATGGCGTAATCCAGGCGGAACACGCCGCCAAAGGGCGATGTGATGACGCCGTAGCCGGCGATGGCGCTCGGCAACGCACGCGAAAGCTCAACGACAAAGCCCACGATCTGCAGCTTGGCGGTGAGGCCGCTAAAGCATAGCAGCACGGTCATCGCGCTCATAAAGATGCCGCAGATGCGGCACGCGATGGCGATGATGCTCATCGCCACGGCAGCGGCCTTACGAGAGTTCACGCGCGGTCTCCTCTTCGATCTGGGTGGAAAGCTCCAGCCATTCATCCTCGAGCTTGGGAAGCTCTTGCTTAAGGCCGTTATATTCCCCCAGCGCGGCATTGAACTTATCTTGATCGGCATAAAGCTCTTCGCTTGCCATCAATTCCATAAGCTCGTCATAGCGGGCGCGCTTTTTATCGAGCTCCGTCTCGATCTTCTTGAGCTGGTTGCGCACGCCCTTGAGCTTTTTGTTGAGCGCAGCGCGGGCCTGGGCCTCGGCGCGCTTTTGCTCCTTGGTCTTTTTGCCCTCGGCAGGCTTGGGGGCGGCGACGCTGGGCTGGGCGGAACTGGTCGGCTTGGCTGCCTTGGTCGTGGCCGGTGTGTCCTCCCCTGCCGCCTCGGCGGCGGCGCGGGCCGCGAGGTCCTCGCGCTTGTAGAGGTAATAGTCGTAGTCGCCGTCATAGACCGTGACCTTGCCATCGCGGATGTCGATCACGCGGTTGGCCACGGCGCGCACCAGGTGCTCGTCGTGGCTGATCAGCACGATGGTGCCGGGGAAGTTTTGCAGGGCGTTCTCGAGCATGTCCACCGAGTCGATGTCCAGGTGGTTGGTTGGCTCGTCCAGGCACAGGAGCGCCTCGGGGGCCACGAGCATCTTTGCCAGGGCCAGACGCGCCTTTTCGCCGCCGGAGAGGACACGGACCTGCTTTTCAATTGCGTCGTTGTCGCTAAATAGGAAGGCGCCCAGCAGGCTGCGCTGCTGCGGCACGGTCCACTTGGGCGTGACGGTGTCGATCTCTTGCAGGACTGTGTTGGACTCGGTCATGCCCTCGAGTGCGTGCTGGGCGTAGTAGGCCACGCCCACGTTGGTGCCCAGTTCGCGGGTGCCGGTGGTGGGTGGCTCCAGGCCGGCGAGGATCTTCATGAGCGTGGACTTGCCGGCGCCGTTGGGGCCGACGAGCGCCACGTGCTCGCCGCGGTAGAGCTTGAGGTCGATGTCGCTGTAAATGTGCTTATCGCCGTATGACTTGGAGACGCCCTCGAGGCCCACGACCATGTCGCCGGAGCGCGGCGGGTCGGGGAACTTAAAGTCGATGTGCTTGTGGCCCTCGGGCAGGATGACAAGCTCCTTTTTGATCTGCTCGATCTTGCGGATGCGCTCCTGGGCCTGGGCGGCCTTGGTGGGCTTGTAGCGGAACTTGTCGACGAAGACCTGCATGTGGGCGATGTCGCGCTCCTGGGCGGCGCGCTTGGCGCGCATCTGCTCCAGGTTGTCCTCGCGCTGCTTGAGGTAGCTGCTGTAGTTGCCGGTGTAGGTGGTCACGCGGCGGTTCTCGAGCGCGGCGACGTGGTCGACGCAGGCGTCCATGAAGGCGCGGTCGTGGCTGACGATGAGGACGGCGCCGTCGTAGTTGGCAATAAAGCCGCGCAGCCACTGGACGCTCTCGAGGTCCAAGTGGTTGGTGGGCTCGTCCAGAAGCAGCAGGTCGGGGTGGCGCAGGAAGAGCTTGGCGAGCGCGATGCGCATCTGCCAGCCGCCCGAGAACTCGGAGCACGGGCGCTCAAAGTCGGTGACCTTAAAGCCCAGACCGGATAGGATCTTACGGGCGTTGCTCTCGAGCTCGTAGCCGCCCAGGTGCTCAAAGCGGTCCTGGACCTGGCCATACTCGTTAAGGAGTGCGTCGACGTCCTTCCCCTGTTCGGAGAGCTCGGTGATCTGGGCCTGCAGCTCGTTGGCGCGCTCGCCCATGCGGCGGATTTCCTTGGCAGCGGCCATGACCTCGGCGAGAATGGTGGTGTCCTTTTGCTCCAGGTTGGTTTCCTGCTCTAGGTAGCCCACCTGGCAGTCCTTGGCGTACTGGACCTGGCCGGCGTCTGGGCTGTCGATGCCCATGATGATTTTGAGCATGGTGGTTTTGCCGGCGCCGTTGGGTCCCACGAGCGCGAAGCGCTCGCCGGGGTTGATCTGGAAGGACGCGCCGCTAAAGAGGACGCGTGCGCCGAAGCTTTTTTCGATCTTGTCGACCAGGAGGATCATGGTGCCGCCTTTGACCTTGTGTGCCAATATGAAAAAAGGCCCCAACTTGCGTTGGAGCCTCATTCAATGCTCGGGTGGAGACGAGGGGGATCGAACCCCTGACCTCTTGACTGCCAGTCAAGCGCTCTCCCAGCTGAGCTACGCCCCCGTGCGAAGAAGTACTATACGGGAACTCGGAC
>CABUVH010000177.1 GCA_902494935.1 uncultured Collinsella sp. | reverse complement strand
TTGCTCATGCTCATGAGGAGGCGGAACAGGGCGATGGTCTGGGTCTCGTAGCGCTCGGGTGCGCGGCTGGCGAGGTTGTTGAGTTTGGAGCGCTCGCGTGCGGGGTCGAAGACGGCCTTGCCCATCTGGATTTTTGACTTGGCGACCTCGGTGGCAATGTCCATGCGCTCGATAAAGCTGCTGAGGAGCGTGGTGTCGATGCCATCGATGGCCTGGCGGATGTCAGCAAGGTCCATGGAGGCCCCTTTCACGTAACGGCTGAGTTGACAGGCAACCCAGGTGAGTCGGGTTAGAGCTGGGCGGCGTCCTCGAGGAGGGCGTCCCAGATGGCGAGCGCCGCGGCTGCTTCGGCTACGGGGACGGCTCGGGGGACGATGCAGGGATCGTGACGGCCTTGGACCGAGAGCTCGGCATTTTCCATGGCGTCCATGTCTACGGTCTGCTGCTCGCGGCCGATGGAGGGCGTCGGCTTTACGGCCATGCGCCACATGACGGGCGCGCCGGTCGAAATACCGCCCAGGATGCCGCCGGCGTTGTTGGATTCGACCTCGATCTCGCCGGTCTCGGCGTCGATGCGATACGGATCGTTGTTCTCGCTGCCGCGCATGGCGGCCACGGCAAAGCCCATGCCAAACTCCACGCCCTTTACGGCGGGAATGCCAAACGCGATTTGCGCGATGCGGTTCTCGATGCCGTCGAACATGGGGTCGCCGATGCCCGCGGGAAGCCCGTAAATGCCGCACTCCACGATGCCGCCGATGCTGTCGAGCTCGTCGCGCGCGGCCAGAATCTCCTCGCGCATGCGGCCGGCTGCGGCGGCGTCAATGCACGGCAGATTGTTCGTAAGGATCGCCTTGCGGTCGGCCTCGCGATAGACCATATCGTCCATCGGCAGGTCGGAGATGCCGCCGATCTGCGCGACGTGCGCCATGACCTGAATGCCGCGGGCCTCGAGTACCTGCAGTGCAATGCCGCCGGCGATGCATAAGGGGGCCGTTAGGCGGCCGGAAAAATGCCCGCCACCAGCGACATCGTGCATGTTGTGATACTTCACGCGCGCAGGGAAGTCCGCGTGTCCGGGACGGGGCTTGCGGCGCAGCTCGGAGTAATCCTTGGAGCGCGTGTTGGTGTTCTCGATAATCGCGGCGATGGGCGCGCCGGTGGTATGTCCATCGACCACACCGGCGATGATATGCGCGGCGTCGGCCTCGCGGCGTTTGGTTGCGGTCTCGTCGCGACCGGGGGCGCGACGGTCGAGTAAGGCCTGCAGCTGCTCCTGGTCCACGGCGATGCCCGCCGGGATGCCATCGAGCGAGCAGCCGATAGCGGGAGAGTGCGACTGGCCGAAGATGCTTAAGTGCAAGACGTTGCCAAAGGTCGAGGACATGCTATTCCTCCTCGAGCGTGACCTTGCCGCCCAGTAGGCGGTAGTGGTCGAAGAAATCGGGATAGGACTTGTTGACGGCCTCGGCGCCGTGGATCACGACCTCGCCGGTGGCGCGGCTCGCGGCGATGGCGGCCATCATGGCGATGCGGTGGTCGTTGTGCGAATCGACCTCGCCGCCGGTGAAGGCATCGACACCCTTGATGATGAGGTCGTCACCGGCGATGCGCACCTGCGCTCCCAGCGCGGTGAGCTCGCGGGTGGTGGTGACCAGACGGTCAGATTCCTTGATGCGCAGGCGTGCGCAGTCACGGATGAACGTGCGGCCCTGAGCCAGCGATGCCACGGCCGAGATGACGGGCACCAGGTCCGGAATGTCGTGGGCGCTCATCTCAAAGCCGGCGAGCTTGTCGGACTGCACGGTGGCGGCGTTGGTGGAGCGCACGATGCGGGCACCAAAGCGCGAAAGCGCGGCGAGCACGTTGCGGTCGCCCTGTGCGGAGCTCAGCGACACGCCCTCGACGGTGATGGGGTCGGTGCCGATGGCGCCGGCGCACAGCCAAAAGGCGGCGTTGGACCAGTCTCCCTCGACGGCTACGCTGCCGGGCGTGCGGTACGATCCGCTGTTTACGCGGAAGTTCGTGACCTCGGGCTGGCCGTCCTTGGCCGGAACACGCTCGACGTTGACCTCGACACCAAAGGCCTTCATGGCCTGGATGGTCAGGTTGATATAGGGGCGGCTCTCGATGAGGCCGGTTACCTGCACGCAGGAGGGCTGGGCGAGCAGCGGGGCTGCCAGCAGCAGGCCGGAGATATACTGCGAGCTTACGTTGCCCGGCAGCACAAAGGTGCCCGGGCGCATGCGTCCACTCGTCTTGAGCGGAAAACCGCCCAGACCCTGTAGGTCGCAGCCGGCGGCGATAATCTCGTCCGAGAGCGGGGACAGCGGGCGGGCGCCAAGGCGGCCCTGGCCCACGAAGGTGGCATCCGCACCCAGCGCGCAGGCGACGGGCAACATAAAGCGGAGCGTGGAGCCGCTTTCGCCGCAGTCGAGCGTGCCGCCGGCAAGGGCCTTGAGCAGGCCAAACTCAACACTCTTCATAGTGGGATGGACCTGGAAGCCATCCTCGACGGTCTCGATGCGAGCGCCCAGTGCCGTAAGGCAACGCACCGTAGCCTCGATGTCGGCGCAGGTGGTGTTGCAGGTAACGTGCGTCTCGCCGTTGGCAAGCGCAGCGCAGATGATGAGGCGATGCGCCATCGACTTGGACGCGATGGCGGGAACGGTGCCCTTAAGCGGGGACGGGGTGATGCGGGCTAGCATGCGAATGCGTCTCCCTTCTGGCCGAGGCCCTCGGCAATGAGTTCGTGGAAAGTGGAAAGCGGCGTGCGGTCGATGCTGCAGCGGCCGATGCCGTGCGGAATCACCAGGTCGATGGTGTCGCCCGCGCGCTTCTTGTCGTGGAGCGCCTCGGCAAAAACGGCATCGGCATCTAGGTCGCAGCGGGTCTTGAGGCCATGGCGGGCGCAGAGCTCCTCGATACGACCGGGCAGTGCAGCATCGCAAATGCCGTGCAGAGCCGCGGCGCGCGTGATGATACCCATGCCGATCGACACACAGTTGCCGTGTCCGAGCTCAAAGTGCTCGCAGGCCTCGACGGCGTGTCCGGCGCTGTGTCCAAAGTTGAGGAGCTTGCGCTGGTTGATCTCGCGCTCGTCGGCAACGACCACGGCGCGCTTGATGTCGATATTGCGGGCGATGATGAGCGCCACGCGGGCCACGTCCTGGTTAAGCAGCTCAAGCGTGAGCGGGGTCTTCTCCAGCTCGGCGAAGAGCTCGGGGTCGGCGATCACGGCGTGCTTGACGACTTCGCCGCAGCCGTCGGCGAACTGCTCGGGCGTGAGGGTGGCAAGGCATCCCACGTCAGCGATGACAACACTTGGCTGCCAAAAGGCGCCAGCTAGGTTCTTGCCGGCAGCCAGGTCGATGGCCGTCTTGCCGCCCACCGACGAGTCCACCATAGCGAGCAGACTCGTGGGGATCTGCA
>CABUVH010000176.1 GCA_902494935.1 uncultured Collinsella sp. | reverse complement strand
GCACGAGCCGAAGAGCACTTAATGTGCTCTTCGTGCGAGCCAGGACCTGACCGAGCGAAAACCAAGCAGGCGGACACGCCGGCGGGACAGGGAGAGATATATGGAAGAGATGCCCAAGAACTACGATCCGTCGACCAACGAGCCGGCGATCCTGCAGAAGTGGCTCGACGGCGGCTACTACAAGCGCCGTGAGGGCGTGGGCGACTGCACCGTCACCATTCCGCCTCCCAACGTGACCGGCAAGCTCCATATGGGCCACGCCACCGACGACTCCATCCAGGACGCCATCATCCGCATGGCCCGCATGCGCGGCAAGTCCACGCGCTGGGTGCTGGGTACCGACCACGCCGGTATCGCCACGCAGACTAAGGTCGACAAGAAGCTCAAGAGTGAGGGCATCAGCCGCCTGGAGATCGGCCGCGACAAGTTTGTCGACGCTTGCTGGGATTGGACCCACGAGTACGGCGGCATCATCGTCGAGCAGATCAAGCGTATGGGCTGCTCTGTCGACTTCGACAACGAGCGCTTCACTATGGACGAGGACTACGCGCAAGCCGTGCGCAAGGTCTTCTGCGACTGGTACCACGACGGCCTGATCTACCGCGGCAAGCGCATCGTCAACTGGTGCCCCAACTGCACCACCGCCATCTCGGACGACGAGGCCGAGTACAAGGACGAGAAGGGCCACCTTTGGCACCTGCGTTACCCGCTGACCGAGCCGGTCAACGGCCAGGATTACATCGTCGTCGCCACCACGCGCCCCGAGACCATGCTCGGCGACACGGGCGTTGCCGTCTCCCCGAAGGATCCCGAGAAGGCCGCCTTCGTGGGTAAGACCGTCAAGCTTCCCATCGTCGACCGCGAGATCCCCATCTTTGAAGATTGGCACGTCGACGCCAACTTTGGCTCCGGCTTTGTCAAGGTCACCCCGGCCCACGACCCCAACGACTACGCCATGGGTCAGGCCCACGACCTGCCGCAGATCAATATCTTCGACGAGCACGCGGTGGTCGTCGAGGGCTATGGCGAGTTCACCGGTATGACTCGTGAGGAGTGCCGCGAGGCCGTCATTAAGTGGTTTGAGGAGCATGATCTGCTCGATCACGTCGAGGACCACGACCACTCCGTCATGCACTGCTACCGTTGCGACGCCGCGCTTGAGCCGTGGCTGTCCGAGCAGTGGTTTGTGGCCGTCGATAAGCTCAAGGGGCCGGCGCTTGACGCCGTCAAATCCGGCAAGGTCACCTTCCACCCCTCGCGCTGGACGCAGACCTACACCACCTGGATGGAGAACCTCAAGGATTGGTGCATCAGCCGCCAGCTGTGGTGGGGCCACCGCATTCCCGTGTTCTACTGCGAGGACTGCGGCTGGGAGGACGCCCTTACCGAGGACACCGACGTGTGCCCCAAGTGCGGCGGCCATCACGTGCATCAGGACGAGAACGTGCTGGACACTTGGTTCAGCTCGCAGCTGTGGACCTTCGCCACGCAGGGCTGGCCGCAAAAGCCGGAGCTGCTCGAGGGGCATCATCCCACGACGGCGCTCGTCACCGCGCGCGACATCATCGCGCTGTGGGTTGCTCGCATGGTTATGAGCTCGCTGTACTTCCTGGACGAGGTGCCGTTTAAGGACGTCGTCATCTACCCGACGATCCTTGCCAAGGACGGCAGCCGCATGTCCAAGTCCAAGGGTAACGGCGTTGACCCCATGGACCTCATCGGTATGTACGGCGCCGACGCCATGCGCTACAACCTGCTGACGCTGTGCACCAACAACCAGGACGTCAAGTTTGACGCGAACATCGATAAGAAGACCAAGAAGCTCATCGACAGCCCGCGCACCGACCAGGCCAAGAGCTTTGTGACCAAGATCTGGAACGCCAGCCGCTTCCTGCTCATGAACATGGAGGGCTACACGCCTGGCGAGCCCGTCGTGGAGACGCCGGCCGACGCCTGGATGTTCAGCCGCCTTGCCAAGGCCGTGAAGATGGTCACCGAGGGTATCGAGAACTACACCTTTGGCGACATGGCCCGCGGCGTGCAGCAGTTCTTCTGGAACGAGGTCTGCGACTGGTACGTCGAGGTCACCAAGGCCCGTCTGAAGGGCGAGGGCCGTCTGCAGGCTCAGCGCAACCTGATCTTTGTGCTCGACACCTCCATTCGCCTGATGCACCCGCTCATGCCGTTTGTCACCGAGGAGATCTGGGACAATATGCCGGCGAGCGTGCTCGACCTGGATGCCGAGGGCAACGTGGACCGCGCCGAGGCGCTCATGATCGCCAAGTGGCCGGAGCCCGCCGACTACGTCAAGTACGTCGATGAGCCCGCCGAGCGCGCATTTGAGCTGTGCCGCACCGTCGTTTCCGCTGCCCGCGCCACGCGTTCGCGTTATCGCCTGAGCCCCAAGTCAGAGCTCGACGTGGTCGTGCGCGCCGGTGCTGAGGATATCGAGAAGCTCGAGAGCCTGCGCTCGACCATTGAGCCGCTGGCGAACACCGCCTCGCTGGTCATGGGTACCGACGTTGAGAAGCCGGCCGCGAGCATTGCCGTGGTCGACAGCGGCGTCGAGGTCTTTGTGGTGCTCGAGGGCAAGGTCGATCTTTCGGCCGAGAAGGCACGCCTGGAGAAGGAGATCGCCGCGGCCCAGAAGGAGCTCGCCGGTTGCGAGAAGACGCTCGCTAACGAGGGCTTCGTGGCCAAGGCCGCGCCCGCTGTGGTCCAGAAGAAGAGGGACCGTGCAGCAGAGCTCAAGGAGATCCTGGCGGCGCTGAACTCGCAGGTTGCTGACTTCTCGTAAATTGCGCTGAGGGGCGCGTCCCGACGCTTTACTCGCTACTGCGGACAGTCCTGCGCAAGACGGACAGCACATTAAGTGCTGTCCTTTGCGTGCGGAACTTGTATCGAGCAAAGCGTCGGGCCGCTCCTAGTTCGCTTACGTGGTTGTTTGCAACTGGTAGGTTGGGGCCACTTGGTTGTGGCCTTGAGGTCGCTGCAAAGCGGTGTTTGGCTGAGATTTTGAATGGGAGGGGCTCGTTGTTTATTACGGGCCTCTTTTTATGTTGAGGGGACTTTGGGTTATGGCTAAGCGTTCTGGGTCGTATGTCGTTCCTTTCTCGTTTGAGTTGCTTTCGTTTGATGAGGCTGTGGGGCTGGCTGCTGATACGGGGCGGATTTCTGGGGATGCTGGTCCTCTGCTTGAGACGGTTGTCGATATGCTCGATGAGCTGGGGCGTCCGGACGAGTATTTCGATTGCATCCAGGTTGCCGGTACCAATGGCAAGACTTCGACTACGCGTTTTTCGGCTGCCATTCTTCGTGGTGAGGGGCTCAAAACCGCGCTGTATACGTCTCCGCAGTTGGTGCGCTATCCCGAGCGCATGGAGGTTGACGGGTGCGTTGTGAGTGACGAGGCGTTTGCTCGAGGCGTTTCTGCTGCCGTTGAGGCG
>CABUVH010000175.1 GCA_902494935.1 uncultured Collinsella sp. | reverse complement strand
CGTGGGCGGCGCGGTTCTGATCGCGCTCGGCTACTGGTTTGTCTACGCCAAGAAGTCCGAGGCGTAAGGTACCGTCTGTTTGACGTTGGGCCTCCCGCGGGGCGTTGCCGTGCGGGAGGCTTTTTGGGTCTGGGGCCCGTTGCCGGGCTGTTGGCCTGTTGTGTTTGGCTGATGAAGGGGGTAATCGAGATGGCATCTGCTGTGAAGCGTGACGGTCGCGCCGTGGTGACCACATGCGGGGGATGCTATGCCGATTGTGCCTTTGCGGCACGCGTTGAGGACGGTCGCGTGGTGGCCGAGTTGCCGGTGCCGGGGCATCCGTGCGCGGCGCGTGCCCTGTGCGCCCGCGGGCGCCATCGCTTGGACATGCCGTTTGACGAGCGCGACCGGATTTTGCACCCCATGCGCCGTCGTCGTGATGACTCGGGGTTTGATGCGATTTCCTGGGATGAGGCGTTTGCTCAGATTGCCGAGCGCCTTTTGGGGATTGTTGACGAGTGCGGGCCTCGTGCGCTGGGCATGACACTCGGCGTGCCCTCGTTCGACCGCTACTGGGCCTATCGTCTTATGCACGCGCTGGGTTCGCCCAACGTGTACGGCGCCGATGGTGCCTGCGAGGTAAGCCGTCTCACCGGTTGGGAGCATAGCTTGGGCTATAGTCCCGCCTCCGACCTGGCGCATACCGATTGCATCATGTATTTGGGGCGTTCCATTGTCGATTCGTCGACGATGGGGGCCGTTGATGCGCTCAACGATGCCCGTCGCCGTGGGGCGAAGATTATCGTGGTCGACCCCCGGCGCAGCGGCTCGGCTGCGCTTGCCGACCGCTGGCTGCGCGTGCGCCCGGGCTGCGACCTGGCCTTGCTGCTGGGCATTGCGCATGTGCTCATTGCCGAGGACTTATACGACCACGAGTTTGTTGCCCGCTATACCACGGGTTTTGATGAGCTGGCGCAGGCGGCTGCTGTTTGGACGCCTGAGTGGGCCGAGTCGATGTGCGACGTGCCGGCCGAAGAGATTGTCGCCACGGCGCGCGATCTCGCTGCCGCCGCGCCTGCCGCCGTGGTAGATGCTGGCTTTCATGGCGGCATCGGCATCGCGTATGCCAACAGTACCCAGACGGCGCGAGCTATCTGTATGGTCGACGTGCTGCTGGGCTGTATTGGACATGCGGGCGGCGCGCTCAATCCACCCACACCGCTTGCGCTGGGCGACCTTGATCCCGCACGCTTTGCGACGCCGCCGGTGCCGCGCATGTCCAAGCTGGGGTCCGAGCGCTATCCACTGGTCGATCCGGTGCGCGGTCTGTGCACGACCATCGGCCAGTCGATTCTGGTCGGCGATTTGCGTGGGCTCATCGTCTATGCCAGTAACCCCGGTGCTGGCTATGGCAATGCGCAGGCTTGGTTGGGCATCTTGCAGCAGCTCGACCTGCTCGTGACGATTGATATTCGCTGGTCCGAGACAGCGCTCGCTTCCGACTTCGTGCTGCCCGATGTGACGTATCTGGAGGCCGACCGTGGCGTGGGAACGGTGACAGGCGCCAACGATGCGCGCGTGTTCTTCCGCAATGCCGTGCTGCCCGTGCAGCATGACGACACACGTCCCGGTCGGGAGATTTTTGCCGGTCTGGCGCAGGCGTGTGGCGTGGGCGAGTACTTCCAGTTTACGTCTGACAATCTGGCGGCTGCCCAGGTGGCACCGTTTGGGATCGATCTGGACGAGCTCAAGGAACGCGGCTGGGCCGACACGGGTGTTACGTTGCCGTCGCGTACGGGCGAGCCGGCGATTCCCCTGGATGGCGGCAAAATTGCGCTGGCAAGCGACGTATGGGAACGAGCCGGTCTGGGTCGTGTACCCAACTGGATCGCTCCCATGGTGGAGCCCGGCCCAGGAATGTTTCGCCTCATTAGCGGCAATCGACCCTTTGAGTCGCATACCTCGCGAAGGCTTGCGGCCCAAGGTGCCGCCGAGGCTGGATCGGACCTGGATGCCGTGCAGATGAATGCCGATGCTGCTACGCGCATGGGCATCGCCGACGGCGAGATCGTCGAGCTCGTGAGCGATATGGGCCGCGACCGCGTGCGCGTGGAGACGACGCCGTATCTGCATCCGGCGTGCATCTTTACATCGGCCGCCCCCGGTGGGCGTTCATTTGGCGCCGATGCCGGTTGCGCTCAAGCCTTGGGCGTGGGCCCGCTCGACCATACGCCGTTGCGTTGGGACCCGTTGACGGGCGCCGCGCTCACCCAGGAAAACGCCGTTCGCGTGGAAAAGATTGTCGCGCGCGGGGATAATGACGGGTAATTGACTCAGCTGATGCATTCGACTGATCCACGTTTCTTTTGAAAGGCCGCACATGAGCGATAGCCAGAACATGTCCGATGAGGTGCGCGCCCGCCTGCGCGCCATTCCTTCCGTCAACGAGCTGCTTGCCGAGTGGCCGGTAGTGAAGGCGGCGGGGGAGACCTGCGACGCGGTGGTGCATGCCGCCGTGACGGCCGAGCTCGACGAGGAGCGCGCCGCGATTCGTGCCGGCGCCGATCCGCGCTCCAAGCGCGAGCTGGCATCGGCCATCGAGTGGCGTGCGCATCGCTCCGCACTGCCGAGCCTGCGTCCCGCCGTCAACGCCACGGGTGTTGTTATCCATACCAATCTGGGCCGAGCCCCGCTCGCGGAGTCGGCCGCCAAGGCCGTGGCCGAGGTCGCGCGCGGCTACAGCACACTCGAGTACAGCGTGGGCACCTGTTCGCGCGGGTCGCGTAAGGAGCATGCCGCGCAGCTCATCCGCTCGCTTACCGGTGCCGAGGACGCGTTGGTCGTTAACAATAACGCGGCCGCCGTGCTGTTGGTGTTGGCAACCCATGCCGCGGGCAAGGAGGTCATCGTCAGCCGCGGCGAGCTTGTCGAGATTGGCGGCAGCTTCCGCATCCCCGATGTCATGGCGGCCTCGGGCGCCAAACTCGTCGAGGTCGGTGCCACCAACCGCACACACCTGGGCGACTACGAGCGCGCCATCACGCCCGAAACGGCCATGATCTTGAAGGTCCATCCTTCCAACTATCGCATCGAGGGTTTTCACGAGGAAGTGAGCTCAAGGGAGCTCGCCGCACTGGCCCATAAGCATGGCCTGCTGTTCTATGAAGACCAGGGCTCAGGGGCGCTGTTGCCTGACGACATCCTGGTTCGCGGCGGCGAGGAAACCACGCCGGCTTCGGTTTCGGCAGGGCTCGATTTGGTGTCGTGCTCGGGCGATAAATTGCTCGGTGCCGCACAGGCGGGCATCATCATGGGCCGTCGTGACCCGGTCCAGGCCTGTGGGTCGCATCCGCTTATGCGCGCCCTGCGCCCGGGCAAGTTGGCGCTCACGGCGCTCGAGGCCACGCTGCGTATCTACATGGATGGCGCCGATGTTGCCCATCGCGATATTCCGGTGCTCAGCATGCTCACGCTTCCGCAGGCTCATCTGGAGCGACGTGCCCGCAAGCTGCGCGATCGTATGGTCGCCGGGCTCGATAAGGCCGGTTGCCCGTGCGCCGTTGAGTTGGAGATTGTCGAGGAATCGTCGACCCCCGGTGGCGG
>CABUVH010000174.1 GCA_902494935.1 uncultured Collinsella sp. | reverse complement strand
CGGGCGGGCGCTCAAGGCCGTCGCGAGGAAGCGGCTCAGGGCGATATACGCCGTGATGCGCGACCGGGTGCCCTACCGGGAGTAGCCCCGACGGTTGACAAAACTATAGGAACACCCAATGACTACAAGGAGTGTCCCAAGCTGCCGGCAGAAAAGGAACGTCCCTAACTGCCGCATCCGGAGCAAGACAACGCCGCAGGCAGAGGACGGACAGCGAGCGGGTCGCATTTGAGGCAAGGTGACGTGAAACGAAAGGGCGCTGACCTTCTGGTCGCGCCCTTGAAGTTGAACGTCAGATTGTCCAAATGCGGCCCGCGCAGCGTCGGCCCGTTACGGCGTTTGGTAAAACGCCGTAACTAAAAACGGTTACCGCGGAAGCCGCCGCCGTTGCGGCCGCCACGGTCGCCGCCACGACCGCCGCGGTCGTTACCACGGTTGCCGCCGAAGCCGCCACGGTTGCCACCGCGATCGCCATAGCCACCACGGTTGCCACCAAAGCCACCGCGACCGCCACGGTCGCCGCCACGGTCACCAAAGCCGCCGCGGCCACCGCGATCGCCACCGCGACCGCCACGGTCGCCGCCACGGCCACCGCGATCACCAAAGCCGCCGCGACCGCCACGGTCGCCGCCGCGGCCACCACGGTCGTCACGGCCGCCGCGAGGACCGCGGTCCTCGTCCAGGCCCATGGCGACGAGCGGAGCGATAACCTTATCGAGAGCGGCCATCAGCTCGGTGGCCTCCTCGTAAGAAAGCTCGGGCAGGAGCTTCTCCTTCTTGTTGGCAAGCTCGACCAGGCCCTCAGCGGCATCCTCGGCAGCGAAGACAACGATCTTGCGCATATCGCCCTCGGCGTCGTCGATGCGGCCGACCAGATCGGCAGCCTCGGCCTCGGCCATCAGGCCATCGAGCTCACGAAGGCGCATGCCCAGCAGGTCGGACATTTCCTTCTGCTCCATCTTGGGCTTGAGGTCAAGAAGCTTGATGGCGCGCTCGATGTTCGCCATGCGCTCGGCCTTGGCCTCCTCCTCCTTGGAAATAGCAAAGCGACGGCTACGCAGCAGGCGGGCGGCCTTCTGCATCTTGTCCATCAGCTCTTCGTCATCGTAATCAACGGCGGCCTCGACAACCTCGGCCTCCTCCTCGGCGGAAACCTCGTCAGCAGCCTCAACCTCGGCAGCTTCGGTCTCCACGGTCTCGACTGCCTCGACCTCGGCAGTCATGGTCTCGTTCTCGGTCTCGTTCATGATCTCTTCGTTCTCGGACATGAGACTCCTTCTTGGCCCTCTCGGGCATCATCGCCCCATTCGCGGGGCCCGTCGCGCACTCTTTGCGCTTTAAACATTCATGCCTCTCGGCAAAACGTCCATTAGTTTATGGTGTCGCCATCCAATCTAGCTGCAGAATCTATGTGCACACATTAATGCGACATGTGTGACTCGCGACGAGCGTACACCAGCGACGCCACGAACCCGACCACGGCAATTACAGCCGCTACACGCACGGCAGCTGCAAATCCAATCGCCTGGGCAACGTCGATCGCAGCGCCAGCGACGCTGGCAGCCGCCGCAGAACTCGAGAGCAGACCGATAAACAGCGACGGGCCAAACGATGCGGCAATCATGTTCCACGTGTTAAGCAATGCCGTTCCGTGAGGATGTTCAGCGGCAGGTAGCGTCTCCAAGCCGGCCGTTTGCGAGGGGCTCAGCACCAAACCGACTCCGGCATACACCACAACGGTCAGCGCCACGACGACGCCGATGTTCATGCTTGCCGCCGTCATCGAGATGGCAGTCTGCCCCACGGCAATCAGGGCAAAACCGACCGGCAGCAGCGGCCATGCGCCACGGGCGTCCATCACGCGTCCGCCCACAATCGAGGTCACGGCGTTGCAGGCAATCGCCGGCAAAATGAGCAAGCCCGCAATAAGTGCGGTCATGCCGTATGCGCCCTCAAAATAGAGCGGCAACAAAACGCTCATCGAGAACGTCGTCATCATCGACACCACCACAAGCAAACACGCAGGCCAAAAGCGAAAGCTCGCCATGGGACGCACGTTAAGCACCGGATGCTCGAGCTTGAGCTGACGGGCCGCAAACAGGCCGAGCAGCACAATGGCGGCGAAAAGCGCCACGATGCCGGCAATCAGATTGGTCGAGAACTCGCCTACGGAATACACAAATGCCGTAATGCCGGCGGCGAGCAAAACAACCGACAGGATATCAAGCGTGGTGTTCGAGCGCTCTCCGACATTCTGAACAAGCTTAACGCCCGCCGCAGCGACCACAATGCCGCCCACCAGCGGCACTACGAACACCGCCCTCCAGCCAAATAACGTGCACATAAGACCGCTAATCACGGGTCCAAACGCCGGTCCTAGCGTAATGCAGGCGCCGCCCAGGCTCAGATACAAACCGAGCTTCTCGCGCGGGGCGCAAGACAGCACCACGTTCATCATGAGCGGGAACAAGATGCCCGATCCCGCAGCCTGCAAAATACGACTTGGCAGCAAAACGCTAAACGACGGAGCGACCAGGCACAGGACTTCGCCGGCGACCATGCATCCGCATGCGAAAAACAGCAGCTTGCGCGTCGAGAAACGGCCGGACAGGAAGGCCATGATGGCCGTAAAAATCGACGTCACGATCATGTAGCCCGAGACGAGCCACTGTGCCGTGGTGGCACTCACCGAAAAGGCTGCCATAATGTCGTGCAACGCCACGTTAATGATGTTCTCGTTAAACGCGGCAACAAAGGCTGCAATATACATTACGACGAGAATCGCCGCAGAGGCCGATGGCGTTACTTGAACTTGTTGCTGAGATTTGCTCCCCATGCATTTCCTTCCTCTTGGAACGACAGTCGCATCGCCCCAGAGGAACGGTCCAGGGCGAAAAATGAGCCCTAGACTTACGCCAGACGCCGTACACGACGAATCTGGCAACATGGTCCAACATCGAAAGATTGTAACGCGGACGCACAGCTTTCCTTCCGCGCTATTATTAAAAGTCCACGAAAGCATAAGACATGAGGAGCCCGCCATGATTAAGCCCATCATGAAATCCGAGTTCTTTTTGCGTCTGCCTTCCGAAGACGCGGGACCCGACGATGCCGCAACCGGGCAGGATCTCCTGGATACACTCCACGAGCATGAGCGCGAGTGCGTGGGCCTCGCCGCCAACATGATCGGCGTGCGCAAACGCATCATCTGCGTAAAGGACGGCAACAGGACACTCCTGATGTACAACCCTCAAATTCTTGAGCAGGTCAATGCCTATCAGACAAGCGAAGGATGCCTCTCGCTAATCGGCGAGCGTCCCTGTACCCGCTATCGCCGCATTAAGGTTGAGTATTTGGACGAGAACTTTATCCACCGCATCAAAAACTTCTCGGGCTACACCGCCGAGATCATCCAACACGAAATCGACCACTGCAACGGAATCGTTATTTAGTTCCGCCGTTCTACCGAACGGCGGACCGCTTGACGCTGCGCGAGCCGCATTCACGCCAATCTGGCGTTCAATTTCGAGGACGCGACCAGAAGGTCAGCGCCCTCTCATTTCACGTCACCTTGGCGCAAATGCGG
>CABUVH010000173.1 GCA_902494935.1 uncultured Collinsella sp. | reverse complement strand
GGCGGCTGGCGCCTGTTTACGCACCCCGCCTACCACGACGTGGTCGAGGCCTATGTGCTGAGCTGGGACACGCAAAAGCTGTCGCAGGCGGCGCTCGAAACCCTGGCCGTCATCGCATACCACCAGCCCGTGACGCGCGAGGTGGTCAAGGGCATCCGCGGCGTCAACTCCGACGGCGTCATCGCGTCGCTCGTGGACAAGGGTCTAGTGCGCGAGCTCGGCCGCGACCCCCAGCGCGGTCAAGCCATCATCTACGGCACGACCAACGCCTTCTTGGAAAAGTTCGGTCTGCGCTCCACCCGCGATCTGCCCGATCTGGAGCAGTTTGCCCCCGACGAGCAGTCGCGCCAGTTTATCCGTGAGCGCCTGAGCGGCCGCAGTATTCGGTCCACGCTCGAGGAGCAGGCAGAGGACTTGGACGAAGAGCGCGAACTGCTCGATACCGATGTTGAAGATGTTGAGGCAGCCGAGGACTTTGAGGCCCTGGTCGTCGACGAGACCTCGGAGGATATGCATGACGAGGACTAACGAAGCAGGGGAGACGCGCGCCGTGGGCAACGCAGTACCCGCAACCGACGCCCAGCACGTCTACCCGCACACCATGCGCCTGCAGCGCTTTTTGGCGCGCGCGGGTGTGGCGAGCCGCCGCGGTTCGGAGGACCTGATGACCGCTGGTCGTGTGACGGTAAACGGCGAGGTCGCGACCGAGCTGGGCACCAAGGTCGATGTCGACCGCGACCGTATCGAGGTCGACGGCATGCCGGTCAAGCTCAACCAGGGCGCCGTGTACCTGATGCTCTACAAGCCGACCGGCTACCTTACCACCATGAGCGACCCGCAGGAGCGCCCCTGTGTGGCGGACTTGGTTCCGCGCGACCGATTTCCGGGGCTCTTCCCGGTGGGTCGCCTGGACCGCGACACCACGGGCCTTTTGCTCTTTACCACCGACGGCGACCTGTCGCAGGACCTGCTGCACCCCAGCAAGCATGTCTATAAGACCTACCAGGCACTCGTGGACGGCAGTCTGTCCGACCGCGATCTCACGCCGCTACGCCGTGGCATCGAGCTCGACGACGGCCTCTGCCAGCCGGCAATCTGCCGAGTCATCACCGCACACGAGGCCGAGGCCGTAGCTCCCCAGGGCGTCAAGCCCGGCACCACCGCCGTGGAGGTCATCATCCGCGAGGGTCGCAAGAATCAGGTTAAGCGCATGTTGAGCAAGATTCACCATCCGGTAATTCGTCTGCATCGCTGCAATTTTGCCGGCCTTGAGCTCGAGGGCGTGGCCAAAGGTTCGTGGCGCGAGCTCACCGACCGCGAGGTGCAGATCCTCAAAAGTGGTGGTATCCCTCCCAAGCAAGCCAGCTCCAAGCGCAACGGCGGCAAACCCCAAGACACGCCCGCCAGCCGCACGCGTCATCACGGCAGCCACGGCTCCGCACCCAAGCGTAACACCTACCGTGAGCGCTACACGGGCTAGGCAACCCGCCGCGCCCCAACGCCCGCGAACCATACCAGCACGTCACCCATCGAAAGGAAGCATTGCATGATCGTCGCCATCGACGGCCCCGCCGGTTCCGGCAAGTCCACCATCGCCAAGGAGATCGCCCGCCAGCTGGGCTTTAACAAGCTCGACACGGGCGCTATGTACCGCGCCGTCACCTTCGCCGCGCTCGACCGTGGCATCGATTTGGACGACGAGGCGGCCATCGACGCCCTCGCCGAGCAGATCGAGATTCGCTTTACCAACGGCACCGGCGAGGACACGCGCCTGACCATTGACGGCCAGGACGCTTCGGCCGCCATCCGCACCCCGCAGGTCGACGCCAACGTGTCCAAGGTCTCGGCCTATCCGGGCGTGCGCGCCGCCATGCTCATCCACCAGCGCCGCGCCGCCGAGGACCGCGATATCGTGGCTGAGGGTCGCGACATCGGTACCGTCGTGTTCCCTAACGCGCAGGTCAAGGTCTTCCTGACCGCCGACCCGCGTGAGCGCGCCCGCCGCCGCGTGCTGCAGCGTCACCAAAACGACGCCCAGCCGCTTACCACCGAGCAGCTCGAGGCCGAGGTCGACGAGACCCTCGACGCCCTTAAGCAGCGCGACAAGCTCGACAGCAGCCGCGAGGTCGCCCCGCTCGTGCCCGCCGAGGACGCCGTGCACGTCGACTCCACCGCCCACACCATCGATGAGGTCGTCTCGATAATCGAGGACCTCATCAACCAAAGGAGGTAGCCCATGCGCCTGTTTAAGCAGACGCCCGAGGATTATTACAACGCTCCTTATGCAGAGTTCCCCGTGCTCATCCGCGGCACCGTCGTCGTGGTTATGGCCATCCTGTGGGCCTTCTCCAAGCTCATGTGGCGTTGGAAGGTCGAGGACGCCGATCTGCTGTTTGAGCGCCAGGAAGGCCGCGGCAGCGTGGTCATCTGCAACCACACCTCGATGGCCGAGCTCTTGGCCGTGGAGACGGCGCTGTTCTTTGGCGGCCGCCGCATTCGTCCCATCTTTAAGTCCGAGTTCGCCAAGAGCAAGATTGTGCGCTGGGCCTTTAGCCGCGTTGGCGGCATCCCCGTGGAGCGCGGTACTGCCGATATGAAGTGCCTGCGCGCCGCTCAGCATGCGCTGCAGCGCGGCGAGGACGTCCTGATCTTCCCCGAGGGCACGCGCATCCGCTCGCGCGAGATCAAGCCCGAGGTCCACGGCGGTTTTGCGCTCATCGCTCAGATGGGCAAGGCGCCCGTCAACCCGCTCGCCATCTGCGGCTGGTCCGATATTACGCCTGCGGGCAAAAAGCTCATGCGCCCCAAGAAGTGCTGGATCCGCGCCGGCAAGGCCGTCTCGCTTTCCGACGCACCGGCCGGGCTTAAACGCACGGAGCGCCTGGAATGGTTTGAGTCCGAGGCCATGAACCGCGTCTACGCTATGCGAGACGAGCTGTGCGCCGAGCATCCGGGCAGGTTCTAGCCATGAGCGAGAATGTGACGAACACCGCCGCGACTGCGTCCGACCAGGCAACCGCGCCTACCATCGAGATCGCCGCCCACGCCGGTACTTGCTACGGCGTACAGCGTGCGCTCGATATGGCGCTAGCCGCCGCGCCGCAGGCAGGGGAGTGCACTCAGGTTCATACCTTGGGTCCGCTCATCCATAACCCCATCGTGGTGCGCGAGCTTGCTGAGGCAGGCGTTGGCCTGGCCGAGAACCTGGACGACGCCGCATCGGGCACCGTAATCATTCGCGCGCACGGAGTGGTGCCGCAGGTGATCGATGCCGCTCGCGAGCGTGGCCTTAACGTCGTCGACGCCACCTGCCCTTACGTGAAGAAGGTCCATATGGCAGCCGAGCGCCTGGTGCGCGAGGGCTACCGCGTGGTGGTCGTAGGCGAGCCAGGTCACCCTGAGGTGGAGGGCATCCTGGGCCACGCCGGCACTGATGCGCTGGTCGTGAGCTGTGCCGCCGACGCCAACGCCTTGTCGTTCAAGGGCAAGGTAGGCCTCGTCGTGCAGACCACCCAGACCGCGCAGAACCTCGCCGAGGTCGTGGCAGCTATCACCCCGCGCGTGCAGGAGCTGCGTGTGATCAACACCATCTGCGCCGCCACGAGTGAGCGTCAACAG
>CABUVH010000172.1 GCA_902494935.1 uncultured Collinsella sp. | reverse complement strand
CACCGTCCGCGAGGTCGGCCACTACAGCTGCCGTTCGATGACCGGCAACTGCAAGACGCTGGCGCTGCTTGCCGACGAGCCCGGCTTTGTCCGCATGAATCCCGCGGACGCCGATGCGCGCGGCATCAAGAATGGCGATATCGTCTCGATTCACAGCCGCCGCGGCCAGGTATACAGCCGCGCCGACGTGAGCGATCGCATCAACAAGGGCACGGTCTACATGACCTACCAGTGGTGGATCGGCAAGTGCAACGAGCTGACCATTCACAAGGTCGACCCGGTCTCGCACACGCCCGAGGACAAGTTCTCCGCCTGCCAGGTCGACGCTATCGCCGACCAGGTCTGGGCCGAGGGCGAGGTGGAGCGTCAGTACACCGAGCTCAAGCAGGCTCTGGTCGACGCCGCCGCTCCCCAGGACGTTGAGCCCGGCGCCGCCAAGTTCGACGACGAGACACACGTGAATCAAATCGTGTAGTCCCGTTCTCGTTGGCTTTTTGGGCCGGGCGTCCCGTACGTTCGGGAGCCCGGCCCGTTATTTTGAAAGGAAGTGGGGATGAACCGCTTCATCGACATCAACCCGGAGAGGTGCATCGGCTGCGGAACATGCCAGTCCGCCTGTGCCGACGCCCACCGGATGCAGGGTCTTCAGGATACGCCGCGCCTGGCGCTCGTGAAGACCGGCGGTATTTCGGCCGCCCTTGCCTGCCACCATTGCGAGGGTGCCCCCTGCGCCGAGGTCTGCCCGGTGAATGCCATCGAGCACGATGGCGACCGCATCCACGTCAAGGAGCAGGAGTGCATCGGGTGCAGGCTGTGCGCCATCGCGTGCCCCTTCGGAGCCATCCATCCCGATGGCACGTCTATCGCCGGTGTCGCAGGCATGTGCGACCCGACGCCTTCGTATCCTAAGTCCCTGAGCAGCCTGCTTACGTGGGCTCCCGGCCAGTACACCTGCGCTGTCAAGTGCGACCTGTGCGCCTTCGATCCGGACGGCCCGCATTGTGTGGCGGCGTGCCCCACCAAGGCGCTGACCGTCATGGGCGGCGCGGCCGATCGCGAGCTCGACGAGGCCAAGCGCCTGCGCTCGATTGAAAACGGTCCGTCCGTTGACGTTACCGCTGTGGCCCAGGGCCTGTCCGAGAAAGCAGAAGGGAGCGTAAACAATGGATAGCATGACGCTGTTTATCGCATCACTTGCCGTCTCGTGCATCGGTGCGCTCGCCTCGGTTCTGCTGATCAAGGCCGATAACGCCGCCAAGACCGCCGGCTGCCTTATCGGCGTCGTCGCCGCGGTGCTTTCGTTTGTGGCCGGTATCCAGGCCGTGCTGGGCGATGTCACGTCGGTCGACACCATCGTGTTCTTCCCGTTTGCCCATTTCCAGCTGCTGCTCAATCAGCTGTCCGGCCTGTTCGTGGCGCTCATCTCGGTGCTCGCGTTTGCTGGTTCGATCTACGGTCTCAACTACTTTGATGAGTACCCGGGCAAAAAGGGCCGCGCCGGCTTCTTCTTTAACACCTTCGTGGCGTCCATGATGCTCGTCATCACCGCCGACAACGTGTTTTGGTTCCTGGTCGCCTTTGAGCTTATGTCGCTGACCTCGTACTTCCTGGTCGTGATCGAGGAGAACGAGAACTCCATCCATGGCGGTTGGCTCTACTTTGTGATCGCGCACGTGGGCTTTGTGCTCATCATGGCGAGCTTCCTCACCATGACCAACTTCGCCGGTGGCTCGTTTGCCTTTGCGGATTTCCGCGCCACGCAGTTTAGCCCCGCGGTCGCATCCGTGTGCTTCGTGCTCGCCTTCTTTGGTTTTGGCGCCAAGGCCGGTATCATTCCGCTGCACGGCTGGCTGCCCAAGGCACATCCCGAGGCGCCGTCCAACGTGTCGGCCCTCATGTCCGGCGGCATGATCAAGATCGGTATCTTCGGTATCCTCAAGGTGGGTCTCGACCTGCTCTCCGCCTCGGGCGTTCAGGTCTGGTGGGGCCTTATGGTCATGGTCTTCGGTGCGATCTCGTCGGTCCTCGGCGTGGCCTTCGCCCTGCAGGAGCATGACATCAAGCGCCTGCTGGCCTATCACTCCGTCGAGAACATCGGCATCATTCTGCTCGGCGTCGGCGCCTCCATGACCGCCATGGCTCTCAACTCGGTCGGCATCGCCGTCCTGGCTCTGATGGCCGCCCTTTACCACACGTTTAACCACGCGATGTTTAAGGGCGAGCTGTTCTTGGGCGCCGGTGCGCTGCTGTACTCTACGGGTACGCGCAATATGGAGAAGATGGGCGGCCTGTTCCGTCGTATGCCGGCAACGGCCATCTGCTTCCTTATTGGCGCGCTTGCCATCTCGGCCATCCCGCCCTTCAACGGCTTTGTTTCCGAATGGTTTACCTATCAGTCGCTGTTTAATGCCGCCATGCAGGGTGACAAGGCCGTCATGATCGTGGCCGTGTTCGCTGCCGTCGCGCTTGCCATTACCGGCGCTCTGGCTGTCACATGCTTCGTCAAGGCCTATGGCGTCTCCTTTGCCTCCGCGCCCCGCTCCGAGGCCGCGGGCAATGCCAAAGAGGTTCCCGCCCCCATGGTGTTTGCGCAGGGCCTGCTCGCGGCCATCTGCGTCGTGCTGGGCATTGGCGCTCCCGTGATCGCGCCCGTGCTGGTCGATGTCGCCGCGTCCGTGCTGCATCCGTACGGTGGCGTGTTTGCCGCCGAGGGTATGGAGCTCATGAACCAGTACTCCGGCGCTGCCACCTCCACGCCCGCGATCGCCATTGCGCTCGTGGTGCTCGTCGGCCTTGCCTGCGGTTATCGCAAGCTCAAGACCGTCGGCAAGGTGCAGAAGTCCCAGCCGTGGGCATGTGGCTATGCTCCAAACGAGCATATGCCCGTCGTGGCCACGACCTTTGCCTCTGAGGTGTCCTGGTTTATGCAGCCGCTCTACACGCTGCGCGACCGCTGCACGGCCGTCTGCTGGTCCATCGCGCACTTCTTCCAGAAGCTCACCGGTGTGGCCGAGGCTGTGGAGCCCGTACCCGACAAGGTTCTCGTCGATGCCCCGCATAAGGGTGTCGAGAAGCTCGCCGACCTCGCTACTAAGCTCGAGGGCGGCAACTACAGCATCTATATCTGCTACATCGTCGCGGCACTCGTGGTGTTCCTCGTGCTCGCCGTGCAAATGGGTTAAGGAGGGGAGAGCATGAACAACATCGTACTTGCCGTTCTGCAGGGCGTGGTCGTTATGGCCGTCGCGCCGTTCTTCTCCGGTCTCGGCCGCGTGATCCGTGCCAAGATGCACAACCGTCGCGGCCCCAGCATCATGCAGGACTACCGCGACCTGGCCAAGCTCTTTGCGCGCCCCGAGTCCCAGAGCGAGGACGCGAGCTTTGCGCTGCGCATTATGCCGCCGCTGTTCTTCGCCGTCGCCTTTATGCTCGCGATGGGTCTGCCGCTCTTTACGGCACAAAGCCCCATCCCGGTCTTTGGTGACGCCATCACCATCATGTACAGCCTGGCACTCGCCCGCTTCTTCTTCGCCCTCTGCGGTGTGGATTCGTCCAACGCCTACGCCGGTATCGGCGGCGTTCGCGAGCTGCTCATGAGCGTGCTCATCGAGCCGTCCATGCTGCTGACGCTGT
>CABUVH010000171.1 GCA_902494935.1 uncultured Collinsella sp. | reverse complement strand
GGCAACAAGCGCGGCTCCCACCGGCGCGTTTTGCCTTGTCGCTTCGTTAGTAGTCAAGTTCAAATCCACGTCCCTGTCCCCAGGAATCCCCCTATCGATGAATTCAAATTGCGAATGAATTGCCAATGCGACGTCCCCTTACGTCTTACTGGGGACGTCCAACGGAAGCAGCTCCCTAAAAGCGGAGTCGCCTTCGCCCACGTCTACCAGGCACCAGCGCTTATGACGGTCGATCTTCTTTACGCGGGCCTCTTGCCCCACCAAGGGTCCCTGCTCTATGTGCAGCACGCCGTCTTCTATGCGGGCTACGCTGTTGCGCACCACGCCGTCGTCGTCGAGCACGCTGCGGTACCAGTCCTGCGCATCGTCCGGCATGGGCATGTACGCCCGCTCCTTACTGCCGGCGATGCGACAGCCAAAGCTCAACTGGGCCAAAGCCCTATCGAGCGCGGCGGCATCGTACGTGGCGACGAAGAAATATTCCTTGTACATAGGTTTGGTTTGGAGCGACCATGCGCCGTCCCGCTTAAACCAGAACTCCTTTTGCATCACAAAAGCGTCCTGCATCAGCTCGTGCGGGATAATGCGGCGAACCTTTTCGCAGGTCTCTCGCTCTTTTCCATTGGGGGTGTGGACCAGATACCAGCGGACGCGGCCGTGCTGGCTGTTGGTTGTGGCGCCGTTAAATGCACCCGGCAGCTGCTCTTGGCGCCGTGCCGTCTGTTCCATGTTCTCGCCCCCCCTCTTTTGGCTTTGCGATGCGCGCAAATGCAGGGGCGTTTAGAACAGGCTTCTCGCTCGCAGCTAGGCGCAGTCGCAAAAGTACAGGTTTTTGTAGAGGGGTATGGAGATGCACCTACTGGCAGTACATTTTGCGTAATCTGGGCAAACGCTGATTAATTGCTCGTATAATGTCGTCTGTCGAGAGATGCAAAAACCTGTACCTTTTTGTGCAACAAAAAAAGCCGCTCAACCTGCGGCTTTTCTTATTTCGGCATGAAAAAGGCGACCGCCCTTTGTGGACGGTCGCCTTTGTTAATTGTTATGAAGTTTGCCTTAGGCGCGGGTCTTGATCTCCTCGAGCACCTTCGCAACAAATTCGTCAACGCTCATCTGAACGGTCTCGTTGGAGCGATCGCGGACGGAAATGTTGCCGGCCTCGACCTCCTTCTCGCCCAGGATGAGCATGTAGGGCACGCGATCGATACTGCGGGCCTCGCGGATCTTGTAGCCGATCTTCTCGTCGCGGTCGTCGCAGACCACGCGAATGCCGGCCTCCTCCAGCTTGGCGCACACCTCGTGGGCGTAGTCGCGGCTCTTCTCAGAGACGGGAAGCGCCTTGACCTGCACGGGAGCCAGCCAGGTGGGGAACTTGCCCGCAAAGTGCTCAATCAGAATACCAATGAAGCGCTCGATGGAGCCAAAGCACACGCGGTGCAGCATGATGGGGCGCTTCTTGGTGCCGTCAGCGTCCACGTACTCCAGGTCAAAGTTGAGCGGCATCTGGAAGTCGAGCTGGACGGTACCGCACTGCCAGGTACGGCCGAGCGAGTCCTCCAGGTGGAAGTCGATCTTGGGGCCGTAGAAGGCACCGTCGCCCTCGTTGACCTCGTAGTCCATGTGCAGCTGCTCAAGAGCGGTGCGCAGGCCCTCCTCGGCGCGTGCCCAGTCCTCGTCCGAACCCATGGAATCCTCGGGGCGGGTGGAAAGCTCAACGTGGTACTTAAAGCCAAACTTCTGGTACACGGAGTCGATGAGGTTGACCACGCCCACGATCTCGTCGGTCAGCTGGTCAGGACGCACAAACAGGTGGGCGTCGTCCTGGTTAAAGCAGCGCACGCGGAACAGACCGTGCAGGGCGCCGCGCAGCTCGTGGCGGTGCACCAGGCCAATCTCGCCGGCGCGGATGGGCAGCTCGCGATAGGAGTGCGGCTTGGAGGCATACACCAGCACGCCGCCCGGGCAGTTCATGGGCTTAATGCAGTACTCTTCGTCGTCGATGACGGTAGAGTACATGTTGTCCTTGTAGTGGTCCCAGTGGCCCGAGGTCTTCCACAGCTGCTTGTTCATGATGAGCGGCGTGGAGATCTCCACGTAGCCGGCCTTGTGGTGGATCTCGCGCCAGTAGTCCAGCAGCGTGTTCTTAAGGATCATGCCGTTGGGCAGGAAGAACGGGAAGCCAGGGGCCTCGTCGCGCATCATAAAGAGGTCCATCTCGCGGCCGATCTTGCGGTGGTCGCGCTTCTTGGCCTCCTCCAGCATGTGCATGTGCTCGTCGAGCTCTTCCTTGGTGGCAAAGGCGACGCCGTTGATGCGGGTGAGCATCTTGTTGTCCTTGTCGCCCTTCCAGTAAGCGCCCGAGACGCCGGTAAGCTTAAAGGCCTTGAGCGCCTTGGTGTAGCAGATGTGGGGGCCGACGCACATGTCGATGTAGTCGCCCTGCTGGTAGAAGGTGATGCGGGCGTCGTCGTCCAGGTCGCCGATGTGCTCGACCTTGTACTTCTCGCCGCGCTCCTCCATAAGGGCGATGGCCTCGGCGCGGGGCTTCTCGTAGACGGTGAACTTGAGGTTCTCCTTGACGATCTTTTTCATCTCGGCCTCGATCGCAGGGAAATCGTCCTCGCTGATCTTGACGCCCTCGGGCAGGTCGACGTCGTAGTAGAAGCCGTTGTCGGTCGCGGGGCCGTAGGCAAAGTCGGCCTCGGGGTACAGGCGCTTGATGGCCTGCGCCATGATATGCGCGGCAGAGTGGCGGATGACGTGCGTGACCTCGTCCTGCGGGAGCTCGGCCACCGAACCGTCATTGTAGAGTGCCTTCATGGGTATGTTTTCTCCTCTCGGATGCCTGATGCAAGTGTGTGCGATGCGCTCGGCGTTTTTGACTTGCATCATTATAGGCAGGTTGCCTTGGTATACAAGCGCCCGCCGCACCTTAATGGCACGGCGGGCGATTTTCTACGCATGCTTCATCGTGTGGGGCGGGGCTGTGGGGCGCGCGTGGCTTGCGGCGTGCCCGGGACTTGCGGCCGGCCCGGCGATGGATGCGTTACTGGATGCGAGTTCGGCAGTAGGGGCAGACCTTCCAGTGCGCGTCGAGCGGGCGATGGCAGCTGGGGCAGACGTTGCGAACCTGGGTATCGCAAACCGGGCAGACGACGAAGTCCTTCTCGATGGGCGCACCGCACTGCGGGCAGGTGCCGTACTGGGCAAGCTGGCGCTCGCGCAGGGCCATGTCCAGCTCCTGCTCCTCGCGATCCGCCGCGTAGGAGTGCGGGCGCAGGACCAAGTAGGCGATGAGGCCCACAAACGGGATGAGGGCGATGATGCCCCATGCCACGTAGGCGCTGGCACCGCGGCGGCGAGCGTCGATGAACACATAGACGACCGACAGCACATACAGGGCGATGATAAAGCCGACGAAGGCATAGACGACGCCCATAAGCTGCGGCGACATGAGCTCGGAGATGTACTTGGACATTACGGGTACCTTTCGGAATATTAACAGTTCGGTCAAGTTTACCACGGGGTTTGTTTATATGGGACCACGGCTAGGGGCGGGGCTGGCGCGGACACAAACATCTCAATCTGTAACAGGTGGGAGCGGAATCCGGGTCTAGATGTTATGGATCGAGACGAACGGAGG
>CABUVH010000170.1 GCA_902494935.1 uncultured Collinsella sp. | reverse complement strand
TTTAAGGTCGAGGCTATCGCGCTTGACGATAAGGACGTGGCATCTCTGGCTACCGCGATGCAGCAGCGCATCGAGGAAGCTTGCGACACCATGCTCGGCACGCCGGGTACGACCACGCGCGTCCGTTTTTTGCCGTCCAAGACTACCGTCCAGACCGTGGAGGTTTCCGGTGAGTGATACCAATCAAGATAAGACCGCTCGTACGCCGCGCCTGACGATTGACCAGAGCGCCACGCCGGCGAGCGAACCTGTTGATTCCAAAGCAGAGGCAACCGAGTTGCAAGACGCGGCAGCCGCGGATTTTGACGAGGCTATGGGTCTCATCAAGGGTACGGGCGCTGCCATCTGGAGCTATGCTGTGCGTCATCCCAACACCACGCTTGGCGCCGTCGCTGGCTTTATCCTCGCCGTGTTGGTGCTCACGTTGGGCCTGTGGGACACGCTCGTCATTGCATTCTTCGTGCTGATCGGCGCCGTGATCGGCCAAATTCGCGACGGCGAGAACGGGATCGTCAACTTCTTCGGCCGTCTGTTTAGCGGCCGCTAATATGTATTCGACTGTCGCATCCGCGGCAGGCATAAGGAGGAACCATGGCTTTTAATACGAAGGTCGATGTGGCCGATACCGAGCTCGAGGCAGACGAGACCGTCACCGCCGAGGCCGAGGACGTAACGCTCGAGGATGAGGCGCTCGTCGAGGCCGAGTCCGCCGATGACGCGGACGAGGATGATGAGGAAACAGACGAGTCCGAGGACTCGCTGACCTATTCCAACGGTGTGATCGAGAAGATCATTGCCATGGCCACCCGCGAGGTTCCGCACGTTCTGGGCATGAAGGGTAACCTCATGCACTTTGTGCAGGAGCAGTTTGGTGCCGAGAATCTGACCAAGGGCGTGACGGTCGAGGTCACCGATGACAATCGTGTGGTCGTCAACATCTCCGTCATTATCGAGTACGGCGCCTATGCGCCCGCGATCTTCGACGATGTCAAGGCACGTGTCACCGAGCGCCTTGCCGCGATGACCGGCCTTGAGGTGGCGGGCGTCAACCTGCGCATCGAGGACGTCATCACCCCCGAGGAGTATGAGCACCGCACCAGCCAGCACGAGTAACCTTCCAAAAAGGGACAGGTTTGTTTTGGCAGGTTTTATCTGCGAAAACGCTAAACGGCCGACCGCGCAAGCAAAAGCGTGGCCGGCCGTTATTTGTATGCCCCCCGATGTAGGCATACCGCTCGTCTAACTAGGGGTTGCAATCGTCGCGTTCCGCGTTACCCTAATGGGCGCATTGTTTCCAAATTGTTAACGAGGGGTTGCCGTAATGGCCGACGAGCACGAAACAGAAAGCAAGGCATGGGCGATTGAGGCCGCCGCGGCAGAGGCGGCATCGCGTGCTGCCGAGGAGATGCATCGTCCTCCCGTGGTGCCGATGGAGCGCGTGGTCGATCGCACCGATATCGAGCGCGGCGAGCGTGCCGGTCAAAAGCGCAGCCAGGAGCCGGGCTTCCCGCGCTTTTTTGCCGAGCTCAATCTGGGTCTGATTCTTACGGCCTTTGCCATCGTTGCGTTTAAAACCCCTAATCACTTTGCTTTTGGCGGCACCTCGGGCGTGTCGGTCATTCTGTCCACGCTGTTCCCGACCCTTCCCGTCGGCGTCTTTATGTGGATTATCAACGCGGTTCTCGTCGTTTTGGGCTTTATCTTTTTGGAGCGCAAGGCGATTCTTTGGAGTGTCTTCGCCTCGTTTGCGCTGTCCGCCTATGTTTCGCTGTTTGAGCTCTTTATTCCGACCGATGTCTCGATGACGGGCGATATGTGGCTCGATCTGTGCTTTGCCGTCATCTTGCCGGCGCTGGGCAGTGCCATTGTCTTTGACATTGGCGCCTCGACGGGCGGCACCGACATCCTTGCCATGATTCTCAAACGCCGCACGACGCTTGAGATCGGCCGTGCCCTGTTGCTGGTCGATATCGGCATCGTGACCATCGCGGCTTTCCTGTATGGCCCGCGCGTCGGTCTGTACTGCGTGCTCGGTCTGTTTGCCAAGACGCTTGTGGTCGACAAGGCTATCGAGAGCATTCACCTTCGTAAGGTCTGCACGATCATTTGCTCCGAGCCCCTTAAAGTCGAGGAGTTTATCGTCAAGCATCTCAACCGCACGGCAACGATCAGCCGTGGCTACGGCGCTTTCTCGGGCAAGTGCGTCACGGTGATCATGAGCGTGCTGAGCCGTCGCGAGGCAGTGCAACTGCGCCGCTATGCCCGCGAGATTGACCCTGGCGCCTTCATCACCATCGTCGATAGCTCCGAAATCGTCGGCAAGGGCTTCCGCGGCACGAACTAGCCCGGTCGTACCCTTCGAATCATTGAATAAACCGGCTACGTTGCAAATCGGTCATCTTGCGGTATTTGTCCCCACATTGGGCGATAATGATGCCAAAGACATCGTTTGCGATCCAGGTGATTCGCTCTAGATACGAAGGGATGATTTCGATGTTCTGTTCGCAGTGTGGCGCCCCCATGGGCGATAACGACAAGTTCTGCGGCGTGTGCGGTGCCCCTAATACCGAGGTTAAGGCCGCCGGTCCCGCTCCGCAAGCTCAACCTCAGCCGCAGGGTCAGCCGTTTGCCCAGCCGCAGCCGCAGCCGTTCGTTGCGCCCCAGCCGGCTATGAACGCGCCCAAGGGTTGTATGGCTCAGGCCTTCAACGACATGCTTAAGGTTCCCGGCGCCTTGGTTCGCGTATGCCAAATCGCCTTTTTGCCGGCGCTGATCTGTGTTGTCTCGGTGCTGGTGCTGTTTATCCCCGTTATCGGCGGTATCGCAGCGGCCATTGGCTTTTTGCTCGCGTACGTGGCAAGCGTGTGCGGCGCGGGCTTTGCCATCGAGTGGGGTCGTGACCTGTCGCTCAAGGATGATAACGGCATGGAGCGTCCGCTGCTGCGCTCGACCTCGTTTGGATTGGGCATTTTCTCGTCTGTCATTACCGGTGTGCTCGAGTTCGTGGCCATTATTCCGGTGATTGGCGTGGTGTTCTCGGCTATCGAGAGCGTCGTGATCGGTGCCGTCGGCTCGTACTATTACTCCGGTTCGAGCGGTCTCGAGGCCGCACTCTTCGGCTCGATGGGCCTGCTCGTCTTTGCCATGATCGTGTCGGTGGTACTGGGCATCTTCTTTAAGATGTTTGGTGATGCTGCCGTGATGCACTTTGCCGTCGTCGGGCGCGTGGAGAGCGCGTTCTCGCTTGAGAAGGTTTGGAAGTCCTATAAGGCCAACCTGGGCAAGTTGTTCTGCGCATCGATTCTCCCCGAGTTTTTGACGGGCATCGTGTCGCACATCATCACGTGGATCTTCACCGCCATCTTCGGCGCCATTGCTACGTTTGGTATGTATAGCTATTACTATCGCCCCACGGGTCTTGAGGCAATCATCGAGGGCGGCGGCATCACGCTCATTCTGTTCTTGATGATCATTGCCTTTGTCACGGTGTTCCTGACTGTGTTTGGCAAGATGCTCAAGTATCGCGCCGTTGGCTATTGGGCGGCACGTCATGCCAGCGAGTGGGCCGATGAGGATGCCGACGATGTCCTGACGTTTGTGCTCCCGGGTGAGAAGAAGCCTGCTCCTGCGGGATTCAATCCCACGGCAGCCACTGGTGCTGCGCCTGCCCCGGCGCCCGCGCCT
>CABUVH010000169.1 GCA_902494935.1 uncultured Collinsella sp. | reverse complement strand
CGGCAAGGGCCTTGACGTGTCCTTTGCCTTTAAGAAGATGGGCGTTGACACCGTCGCACTCGGCTTCTTTGCTGGCTTCACGGGCAAGTTCATCGTTGAGGAGGTCATGAACCTGGGTTGCCTCTGCCGCCCGGTCTGGACCGACGGTATCACGCGCATTAACACCTACGTCAACGATGGCCAGCACGAGTACGGCATCCTGAACCCGGGTGCTCCGATCACGCCGCAGCACCAGGAGGAGCTCTACAACATCCTGGACACCGCGGGCGATCTTGAGTGCCTGATCGTCTCCGGCTCCGTGCCTCCCAAAGCTACGCCCGACTTCCTGGCTCAGGTCATGGAGCACGCTCAGGCTCGTGGCGCCGACGTCGTCCTGGACCTGTCCTCCGACAAGCTCAAGGAGCTCGCTCACAAGAAGCCGCTTCTCATCAAGCCGAACCATCACGAGATGAAGGCCATCTTCGGCGTGCCGGTCGACACCGACGACGAGGTTCGCGTTGCCATGAAGATGGCTCACGACGCTGGCGTTCAGAACGTGCTGCTCACCCGTGGTAGCCGCGGCGACGCTTACTTCTCCAACGGCGAGGACATCTGGTACGCCAAGCGTGAGTTCAACATCAAGCTGGTTTCTTCCGTCTGCGCCGGCGATTGCACCCTCGCTGCGTTCCTGCACAAGTGGTACAGGGATCGCGACAACGTCGAGGAGGCCATGAAGCTCGCTATGGCCACCGGCGCTAACGTTGCCGAGTCCGTCGGCATTGGCGACTTTGGTCACGTCGACGAGTACAGCAAGCGCGTTGCTGTCCGCAAGCTCGATCGTCAGTAATCGAAACGCGACGTATTCGTGCACATGCGGCGCCCCGGTTTCGGCCGGGGCGCCTTTTTGTTCCGCCAGGGGGGGTGTCCTGCCGTACTTCATCGCTTCCACACCGTTCACCGAGTTGTCCTAGCCTTTTGTCGATGCGTGGAATATACTTTCATTAACACGTTGCTTCGTGAAAGGAACATTCATGATTTACACGCTCACTGCAAATCCCGCCATTGACTACAACATCGCCTGCGACGGTCTTGACGCCAACACCGTCACGCGTACCCGCAACGCCGTCTACACGCCCAACGGCAAGGGCCTCAACGTCTCGTTTACGCTTGACCACTACGGTGTCGACACCACGATCCTGGGTTTCTTCGCCGGCTTCTCGGGTGAGTTCATCGTTAAGGGCGCCGAGGCCCTGGGCGTGCCCGTCAAGCCTGTGTGGACCGACGGCATCACGCGCGTCAACGTGTTCCTTAATGCCGGCCCCGACACTGAGTACAACATGGTCAACGCTGGTGCCGCCATCAACGAGGCCAATGAGCAGGAGATGTTTGAGCTCATCGATTCGCTCGATGACATGACCTGCCTGGTTATCAGCGGCTCGCTGCCTCCCAACACTTCCGAGGGCTTCTTGGCCGAGGTCCTGCGCCGCGTCAAGGCCAAGGGGGCCGAGTTCGTCCTCGACATCTCGAGCCATCAGCTGGCAGACCTTATTGCCATGGAGCCGCTGCTGATCAAGCCCAATGACGACGAGCTGCTCGACATCTTTGGCATTAAGGTGAGCGGTGGCGACGACGAGTCCGTCAAGGGCGCGATGGCCGAGCTGCACGCCAAGGGCGCCAAGAATGTACTGCTGACCCTTGGTGGCGATGGCGCGTATTTCTCCAACGGCGAGCACATCTGGTTTGCCAACCGCACCTTTGAGGCCAAGCTGCTGTCGACCGTCTGCGCCGGCGATTCCTCGCTCGCTGCCTTCCTGTCCGTGTGGCACGACGCTCCCGAGCGCGTCGAGGACGCCCTGCGCCTTTCGATGGCCACTGGCGCCAACGTGGTCGAGTGCCCCGGTCTGGGGGATTTTGCCAAGGTGGACGAATATAAGAAGCACATCGAGGTTCGCCAGGTCTGCTAGTTCCGGCACCTTGTCTGAATAGTTTGATTATTTCGCATCCGTCTTAGACTAGGACGGATGCGTTTTTGTTTATCGGACTTGCGTGTGCAGTGGAGGCTGTTTCTTGCTAGACTTCTTGCAGACGCAATCGATAGCCAATTTGATAGTCGCAGGAGGCCATAGGCATGTGCAATGTTTCGCTCAACGGTACTCAACCGTCCGATGCGTCCCTGCGCGTCCTGCGCGCGCTTGAAGCGGCTGGTCTTGAGGCTTGGTACGTGGGCGGTTGGGTGCGCGACGCCCTTATGGGGTACCCCAGCCACGATGTTGATATGTGCTGTAGCGGCCTGTGGCAGGAGTCCAAAGCGGCGCTCGAGGCCGCCGGCATCGCGGTTGTGGAATCGGGCATTAAATTTGGCGGAATCACGGCTATTTCCGATGGCGAGCGTATCGAGGTCACCACGTACCGTCTGGATGGCTTTTACACCGATGGTCGTCATCCCCAGAGTGTGGAGCGTGCCGCCTCGCTCGAGGACGATCTGGCGCGCCGCGACTTTACCGTCAATGCCATGGCCTGGCATCCCGAGCGCGGGCTTGTCGACCGCTACGACGGCCAGGGTGACTTGGAGCGCAAGCTGATTCGCGCTGTCGGCGATCCCAAGCGTCGCTTTAACGAGGACGCCCTGCGCATGCTGCGTGCGGTGCGCTTTGCCTGCCGTCTGGACTTTATGATTGAGCCCGAGACCAAGCGTGCGCTTGCCGAGTGCGCGCCGCTGCTCGATGCCGTGGCGCGTGAGCGTGTGGGTATTGAGCTCGAGGGCATTCTTTCGACCGGTCATGGGGGAGACGCGATGCTCCGCTATCCCGAGCTCATCTGCGCCGCCGTGCCCGAGTTGGCAGCGGGTCGCGGGTTTGATCAGCGCAGTGTCTATCATGCGTTTAACGTCTACGTGCATATCGCCCGTGTGCTGACGGTGGCGGGGGAGCTCGCGCTGTGTGACGGCGTCGCGCCCTCGTCGAGCCTTATGTGGGCGGCGTTTTTGCACGATGTGTCCAAGCCCGAGTGCTTCACGGTCGATCACGCCGGCAGCGGACACTTCTACGGTCATCCCGAGCTCGGCGCCAAGAAGGCGCGCGTCATTATGGATCGCCTGGCCCTCTCGCACGACTTGGTGCGCGACGTGTGCCTGCTCATCAAATATCACGACAAGCCGCTGCGCCCCGAGCGCTCCTGCCTGCTCAATATGATGCGCGCGCTTTCGGGTGAGGGCGTCGACACGGCCCGCCTGATTGACGAGCTCATGGACCTTAAGCGTGCCGACACACTTGGCAAGGCCCCGTCGTGCTTCTATTATGTTGAGACGATTGAGGAGATGCGCGCGCTGGCGCACGAGCTGCTGAAGGCAGGGGAGCCCTATACGCTCAAGATGCTCGCCATCAACGGCGGCGACCTGATCCGTGCCGGAGTCAAGCCCGGGCCGGAACTGGGTCAGCTTCTCAACTCCGCCCTCGACGCCGTGATCGAAGACAACATCCCCAACGAGCGCGAAGCTCTTTTGGTCCATCTCAACTTGAATTAGCTACCCAGTTTACCTGTGTGTTCCATAACCTGCCGACAATTTTTCGGCAATTTGGAATTTCTTCTTGCGCTGACGTTTTTTGTCCCGTAATATATTTCCTCGCAGCACGGCAGTGCAGATGTCATGTGGCCCGTTCGTCTAGCGGTTTAGGACGCCGCCCTCTCAAGGCGGAGATCACCAGTTCGAATCTGG
>CABUVH010000168.1 GCA_902494935.1 uncultured Collinsella sp. | reverse complement strand
GTTTCGGTCTTTATCCCTAAGGCTGCCACGCCGTTCCAGTGGTGCCCGCAGCTCGACTACGACGACGTCAAGCGTCGCCAGAAGCTGCTCATCACGAGCGTTCGCAACCGTGCCGTCCGCGTTCATTACCACGATGCCGAGACCTCGCTCATCGAGGCCGCACTGTCCCGCGCCGGTCGTGACATGACGCCCGTCATCATCGACGCTTGGCGCTCGGGCTCTCGCTTTGACGCCTGGGTAGAGCATTTCTCGCTCGATAACTGGAAGGAAGCTGCTGCCAAAAACGGCATCGACCTCAATGAGCTCGTGCACCTGCCCTACGAGTTGGACTGGCGCCTGCCGTGGGAGCACGTGAGCCCCGGCTGCACGCGCGGCTTCCTCGAGCGCGAGTACCGTCGCTCGCTCGAGGGTGTCACGACTCCCGATTGCACCCGCACGTCGTGCACCGGCTGCGGGATCTGCCCCACGCTCCACGCCAAGAATGTATTGATGGGTGATCGCGCATGAGTGAGCGCCTGACCGACAACCCCACGCTCTTTAGGCTTCGTGTTCGCTATGGCAAGCGCAATCGCCTTAAGTACCTGGGCCATCTCGAAGTGATCCATACCATTGAGCGCATCGTGCGCCGTGCAGGACTTCCCTATGCCGTCACGCAGGGCTTCTCTCCGCACATGCGCGTGGGCTTCTCTTCGGCGCTACCGGTTGGTACGTCGTCGACCTGCGAGTGGTATGACCTGTTTATGACCGAGTTCGTGGTGCTCGACGAGGCGTTTGGGCGCCTGGCTGCGGCGTCTCCGGCCGATCTGGCGCCCATCGAGGCGGCGTACATCGACGTGCGCACGCCGGCGTTGACGGCGCAGCTCACGCGCCTGTCGTATCGCATCGACCTGCACTTGGATCCCGAGGCGCCCGTAAGCGCCGACGAGGTGCGTCGTGCGATCGACACGTTGCGCGCGGACCATGGCATCGACTACGCGCGCGGAAAAAAGAGCAAGCGCTTGGATTTGGATCACACGCTCGTTGGCTATGAGCTCACGGCGGGGGAGCGCCCGGACCATTTGGTGCTCATGCTCGACACCCATGCCGACAACGAGGGCTCCATGCGTCCGGAAATTTTGCTTTCCGCTGCTGATGTTTTGTTGCAGGGCTTGACCCCGGGCGTGGATGCACCTATTGTTTCCACCGGTATGCAAGACCTCGTGACCATCTGCTCCTACGATGTCGAGCGTCAGAATCAAGCATGCGAGGACGACGAGGGCCGACTCGTCAGCCCCATACCTGTGCGAACTTGTGGATTTGCTCCACATACTCGTTGACGGGGGTATTTTCGCCTGCTACTATATTCGGCTGTTGCACTAACTGATGCATGAAGGGCAAGTAAACATGTACGCAATCGTTAACACGGGCGGCAAGCAGTACAAGGTCGCCACCGACGATGTCATCACCGTCGAGAAGATCGAGGGCAATGAGGGCGACAAGGTCACCCTGCCGGTTATCTTCCTCAACGATGGTAAGAAGATCGTCACCGATCCCGACAAGCTGGCCAAGGCCAAGGTTACCGCTCAGATCGTTGAGCAGTTCAAGGGCGAGAAGCAGCTGGTCTTCAAGTTCCACAAGCGCAAGCGCTATCGTCGTCTGAAGGGTCACCGTCAGCAGCTCACCAAGCTGAAGATCGTGAAGGTTCAGGCTACCTCCCGCGCCAAGAAGGCTGTCAAGGCAGAGGCTGAGGCTGTTGCCGAGGCTCCCGTCGCCGAGTAGATTACACTCGTAACGAAAGAGTAGGTATACACAATGGCACACAAAAAAGGACTCGGTTCCTCCCGTAATGGCCGTGACTCCCGCGGTCAGCGCCTTGGCACGAAGCGCTATGCCGGCCAGACGGTAACCACGGGCACGATTCTCGTCCGTCAGCACGGCACGCACATCCACCCGGGTGAGAACGTTGGCCGTGGTAAGGACGACACGCTGTTCGCGCTGGTCGACGGTACCGTTGAGTTCCACAAGGGTATCAAGCACAGGGTCAGCGTACGCCCGCTCGCGAACGCGTAATTCACCCTTCATAGAGCACATATGTGGGAGGCACTTGAGTTTTAGGATTCAAGGGTCTCCCTCTTTTTGTAGGAGGCGATTCTGTTGTCACAGTTCACCGATATCAGCCGCATTAACGTGTGCGGCGGCGACGGCGGAGCCGGATGCATGTCGTTTAGGCGCGAGGCATTTGTCCCCAAGGGCGGCCCCGATGGCGGCGACGGCGGTCGTGGCGGCAATGTCGTTATCCAGGCCGATGCTCAGCTGTCTTCGCTGATCGATTACCGCTTTAAGCATCACTTCCGCGCCGAGCGCGGCACGCACGGGCAGGGTGCCCGCCGTAACGGTAAGAGCGGCGAGGACCTGATTCTCAAGGTCCCTATGGGTACCGTGGTGCGCGAGCTCGACCCCGAGACGCAGACCCCGATGTTCGAGATTGCCGATCTGGTGCACGATGGCGAGCGCGTCGTCGTGGCGCCCGGCGGTGCCGGTGGCCTGGGCAACACGCACTTTGTGACGTCGGTGCGCCGCGCGCCCGCGTTTGCTCAGCTGGGCGAACCGGCCGAGGAGCACTGGATTGAGCTCGAGATGAAGCTTATGGCCGATGCCGCGCTCGTGGGCTTCCCCTCGGTGGGTAAGTCATCGCTCATCGCGCGCATGAGCGCCGCCCGTCCTAAGATTGCCGACTACCCGTTTACCACGCTCGTGCCCAATCTGGGCATGGTGCGTGCCGGCGAGTACTCCTATGTCGTTGCCGACGTCCCCGGCCTCATCGAGGGTGCGAGCGAGGGCAAGGGCCTGGGCCATCAGTTCCTGCGCCACATCGAGCGCACGGCACTCATCATGCACGTCGTCGATATGACGGGTGGTTTTGAGGATCGCGATCCGGTCGAGGACTATCGCATCATCAACCGCGAGCTCGAGCAGTATGGCGCCGAGCTTTCGGAGCGTCCGCAGATCGTCGTCGCTAACAAGTGCGATGCACCGGGCACGGCTGACAAGATTGCCGACCTCAAACGCGCTGCGCTCGACGATGGACATATGTTCTTTGCCGTGTCTGCTGTGACGGGCGCCGGCCTCAACACGCTGATGCTTGCCGTGGGCGAGCAGGTGGCTAAGCTGCGCGCCGAGTTGGCTGTCTCCGATGAGCCGGTCGTTCTGCGCGACGATGAGTGGGAGCGCCGCCGCCTGCAGCGTGAGAAGCGTTTCCGCATTGTCCAGGAAGAGCCCGGTGCCTTCCGCGTGGTCGGTCGTGCCATCGAGCGCATGGTCATCCAGACCGACTGGGAAAACGAAGAAGCCGTCATTTACCTGCAGCATAAGTTTGCGCGTATGGGTGTTGACGATGCGCTCGAGAAGGCCGGCTGCCGTGCGGGCGACGAGGTCCGTATTTGCCAGCGCGCCTTTGACTTTGAGGGTGCCGAGGACTTCTCGGAGTACGAGGAGCTCGAGGATGCTGGCGAGGACGTTGCCGTTGAAGCCATTGACGTGGCCGATGCTGCGGATGAGGGCGTCGAGGTTGTCGATGCGGCGGATGCCGCGGGCGATGCCGAGACCTCGGAGGGCGAGTAAGCCATGTCGCTGCGCGGTGGAATCGGTCTGCCCGAGCTTCCTCTAGAGGACGGGCGGGAGTTTAGGCTCGGCATTATGGGTGGCACCTTTGATCCCATTCATTACGGGCACCTGGTGACCGCCGAGCAGGCGCGCGAGTCGCTCGACTTGGACGCTGTGCTCTTTATGCCGGCGGGTTCTCCTGCCTTTAAGCTTGACAAGCCGGTTAC
>CABUVH010000167.1 GCA_902494935.1 uncultured Collinsella sp. | reverse complement strand
CGCCGTGCGTGAGCGTCGCCTGCTGTACGGGACGCGCACCCTCGGCAAAGCCGCGCATCTTGCGAATCGCCGGACGGGCGAGCATCTCAAAGCCCACATACGCCGCGGCCGGATTGCCTGAAAGCCCCAGGTAGGGCTTGCCCCCGAGCAAGCCAAACGTGATGGCCTTGCCCGGACGCATCGAGATGCGATCGAACAGCACCACGCCCTCGCGCCGGACGAGCGCCGTCACGTAGTCGTAATCGCCCGCCGAGGCGCCGCCGCTCGTAATGACAAAATCGCACTCTCGCGTGGCGCGATGCACCAGCTCGCCAATCGCCTGCTCATCGTCGGGCGCAATACCGTAGAACACGGGCTCGGCGCCGGCATCGAGCGCCTCGGCCATCAGCGCCGAGGAGTTGGAATCGCGAATCTGCCCGCGCGCCGGCAGCTCACCCGGCGCGACCAGCTCCGTGCCCAGCGAGATAATGCCCACACGTGGGGCAGCGTGCACCTTCACGCTCGCATATCCGGCGCTTGCCAACAGACCCGCGCCCGCCGGAGCCACAACCTCGCCGGCGCGCATCACGACGTCGCCGGCATGTGCCTCCTCGGCGGCAGAGCGAACGTTCTCCCCTACCTTTGCCGGCGCCGAGAACCTCACATGCGAGCCCTCGTTGCCGTCGCCATCGAGTACGTCGACGATCTCGTACTTCACCACGGCATCGGCACCTTCGGGCACCGGCGCGCCCGTCATGATGCGGACGGTCTCGCCCGCGCCGATTGTGCCCTCAAAGACATGGCCCGCGGCCTCGTGTCCTACGACGAAGAGCGTCACCGGAGTGTCACCGGCGGCCGCAGCAAGATCGGCTGCGCGCACGGCATATCCGTCCATAGCGCTGTTGGCAAACGGCGAGATATCGATATCGGCCACCGCGTCCTCGGCCAAGGGAAGACCGGTGGCCTGCCACACGGGAATCTCGACGAGATCGGTCGGAGCAACGTGCGACAGAACAATCGACTGCGCGTCCTCCAGCGGAATGAGCTTCTCTGCCATATGCACCTCTTAATGCAACGGCGCACAACGGGGCGCCGATTCTTTATGCTTGTCTAAGTATAATCCCCGACGCGCGACCGCGACTTGGCCTGTACCCGCAAATACACCTGTCAGCCGCAAGCAGCGAACCAGAATGGAAACCAACCCACCGGCTCGTCGCGTTTACCGCGTTTTATAATGCTTGCGTTGCAACCTAAAAGAGGAACGTATGGCTTTTACCGACAAACCCGAAAGCGCAAACGAGGCGCAGGATCATTCCCAGCCGCTCGACGACGACGGCTTTTTCTCCCTTAACGACGTCATCATGGCAGGCAGGCATCAGATCACCCGCTCCGAGCATCTCTTAGCTGCCGACACGCGCCGCAACGTCCGCAACCTACTCGCGAGTGCCAAGTTGCTCGTACTCGTCGTCATCGTCTCACTCGCCATGGGCGTTGCCGCTTGGGCGTTTTTGGCCTCGCTGAATATCGCGACCGATTATCGCGAGCATCATGCGTGGGTGTACGCCCTGCTCCCCATCGTGGGCATGGCCACCGCGTGGGTGTACAAAAACCACGGTCTCGCCGCCAAGCGTGGTAACAACCTGGTCATTGACTCCGCCCTGGGCACACGCCTCATCCATATGCGCATGGCCGTCCTCACCTTCGTCTGCTCCACGCTCACGCACCTAACGGGTGGATCGGCCGGTCGCGAGGGAGCCGCGGTTCAGATTGGCGGCACCATCGCCAGCAACATCTCGAGCCTCGCCCACCTCAAAAAGCATGATCACCACGACCTCATGCTCGCCGGCATCTCGTCGGCCTTTGGCGCCGTATTCGGCTCGCCCCTTGCCGGAGCTTTCTTTGGCATGGAGATGTGCTTTATCGGCAAGATCGACTACACCGCGGGCATCTACTGCTTAGTCGCCTCGTTTACCGGCTACTTCACATCACTCGCCCTGGGTACCGAGTACGAAGCGAATGTCATCGCCAGCGTTCCCGCCATGACGCCCAAGACAGTCGTCATCGTTGTTATCAGCGCCATCATCTTCGGTCTGACGGCACGCCTCTTTGCCTGGTCGGTTCGAACCGTCAAGAGCCTGTACGGTCGCTTTATCACCAATTACCTCGTTCGCGCACTTATAGGCGCACTCGTGGTTTTGGCCGCCTATGCCCTCCTCGACGCCTGGGACTACGCCGGCCTTTCCACGTGGCTTTCCGGCGCTGGATTTGCCGGCAACACCACCCTGGCGGACGCAGCCATCAAGTTGGTCGTCACAGCGCTCACCCTGGGCGCTGGCTTCCAAGGCGGCGAGGTCACGCCCCTGTTTGGTATCGGTGCGGCGCTCGGCGGCTGGATAGGTTGCCTCGTCGGAATCGATCCCAGCTTTCTGGCAGCGCTGGGCATGCTCGGCGTGTTCTGCGCCGGCCTTAACGTGCCCATCACCACCTGTATGATGGCCATCGACCTGTTCCACGGCACGGCAGCCGGGTTCTTTGTCATCGTGGCCTTTATCAGCTACCTAACCGCCGGACACCGCGGCGTGTACCCCGCCCAGCGCATCATCTCGCCCAAGCGCCGTTCGCTTATTGTGGATGAGGGCGGTACGGTAGCGGAGGCTATCGAGCGCCACAACGACCTGATAGAGTAGACGTTAGTATTCGCCGTGCAGCCACAATCGGGGGCAATTCGACCTGAGCGCGACCGCACCGTCACGTCATACGCCGGGAGTCGTTCCATGCACGCAACTGATTTTGGTCGCACGCTCATCATCGCCAACCCTGCCGCCCAGTCGGGCGCCGCGCGCGAGGTTGCCGAGCGCCTGCAGCGCTTTTTGGATATGACCGCGCGCGCATCCCAGTTTGACCTGGTACTGACCGAGCGCATGGGACACGCCAAGGAGCTGGCCGCACAGGCCGAGGGCTATCACACCGTTATCGCCCTCGGCGGCGACGGCGTGATCCACGAGGTCGTCAACGGACTCATGACGCAGGATGAGGCGGTCCGCCCCGCTCTTGCCATCCTGCCCGTAGGCTCCGGCAACGATTTTGCCCAAACGCTCGGTATCGAAGATTTCTCCGGCAAGGATTATGGCGCGCTGCTCACCTGTGAGCTTCAACGTCAGGACATCGGGCGGATTCGCTCATGGAACCCCGCAAGCGGTAGCGGCGAGGCTACCGTTGAGTACTACGACCAGACGCTTTCGGTCGGCATCGATGCCGCCATCGGCCTTGGCACCACCGAGCTGCGCAAAAAGACCGGCTTGACGGGCGCTCCGCTCTACACCCTTTCGGGACTTGAGAAGTTTGGCCTGCGCTATCGCAACTACTCCATGACAGTCAGCTTTGACGGCGCGCCCGCCGAGCGCGTGAGGGCGATCATCATGGCGATTCAGCTTGGTCCCACCTATGGCTCGGGCTATCGCATCTGCCCCGATGCCGACCCCTGCGACGGCGTGCTCGACGTCTGCTACGCATGCGGCCCTGTCCCTCGCGCGGTTGCCCTGCCTATGTTCCTTTCGGCCAAGGACGGCCACCATACCAAGCTGCCACCGGTTCGCATGCGCCGATGCCGCCATGCCGAGCTCACTTTTGAGGAGCCAGACTACCCCATCCAAGCCGACGGCGAGCCCATCGTCGCCTCGCGCATCGAGGTCGACATCCTTGCCGGCGTCCTCCACGTCTGGCATCCCACCCGCTAACCCACCTAAGTTGCGGTGAAATACAGACTGATTTATGCCTTTAAAGGCCTCAACAGTCCGCATTTCACCGCAACTTATTGAAGGTGGACCGCGAACGATTTCGCTATCGGGATTCGGCGTAGGGTTTTGTTGTCGGAATG
>CABUVH010000166.1 GCA_902494935.1 uncultured Collinsella sp. | reverse complement strand
GTAGATCGACCAGCAGACGGGGTTGATTCTCGGCGGGATCTTCAACGAGCGTAATACCAAAGTTGGACAGAACTTCTGCAGGGGTAACACCAGGCATGGGGCCTCCTTTAAAAACGCGACACGTGGACGCGACGCGCACTTTACTCACGTAAAGCCCGTTGTACCCGATATGCAAAAACGTTTTTGCGGCAAGGGCGGCAAGCCCGCCCAACGGTCAAAAATCGCAGGCAAGCGGCCTAGTCATTGGGGACGTTTTTAAACGCCTAGTCATTGGGAACACTCTTGAACAGGCAACATTCAAGGAGCGCCCCCGGATGCCGGCACTTAGGGACGTTCCCAAAGTGCCGGCACATAAGGAACGTCCCTAAGTGCCGACTACAGCGGCAGGTTTTGGCCGAGCATGGCTATGGCGCTCATCAGGACCAGCATGCCGGCAGCGTAGGGCAGCACCGCGCCCAGGAGTTCGGCATCCTTACCGCGCACGTGCACGGCGGCAAGACCAATGGCGAGGGTCTGCGGCGAGATCATCTTACCAGCGGCGACGCCCAGGGCGTTCAATGCGACCATCCAGTAGTCGCTCACACCCAGCGCAGTGGCGGCCTGGCTCTGAATGGGACCAAACAGCATGCCCGAGGACGTGCCCGAGCCGGTCACGAACGCACCGACTGCGCCGATCCACGGAGCCAGAATCGGGTAGAGACCGCCGGCGACCGCAATGCAAAACGCACTGATCGACGAAATCATGCCGGCATAGCCCATCACCTTGGCGCAGCCCAGTACCGAAAGCATCGTGATCACCGTCGGCGTCATCTGCTTCACAGTCGCGGCCAGCACCTCGCCCATCATGCGTGGCGAAGCACCCTGAATGGCACCGCCGACAAACGCCGCCAGGAAAATCCAGACGCCTGGCGTGTTGATCCACGAAAACGTAAGCATACCGGGATTCTCACCGCAATACACCTGCACATGGCTCGCAAACGGCGCGAGCGCAGCATGTACAGCGGGCACCAGATTAGACGTGCCCAGCAGCAACACAAAGATCAGGATGAAGCACGACCAGGCCGAAAGCGCCGACTTAACGGTGAGCTTCTCCCCCGCCTCGATATTCATGTGAAAGCGTGCGTCCAGATGCCCCGACTTCTCGGCACGCATGGCAAGCGCAGCTGTCAGCGCGAGCGAAACGATGGATCCTACGACCACGGCCAGCTCGGGGCCCACAAACATGGCAACGACCAGAGCCGCGCCGACAAACGACACGCCGGAGAGCAACGCCACGCCGGCAACACCGTGCAGACGCTCGCCCACACTCGCGGCATTGCCCTGGTCATCGGCAACACGGCCCGCAACCAGCACAATAAATAGCGGCATCACCACAAAGAACGGTGCGAGCTGCACCAGCTGAACGGTCGCTAGGTGAAGGGAATCCAAACCCACCAGGTCGGCAACGGACACCGTGGGGATGCCGATGGAGCCGTAGGGCGTGGGCACGCCGTTGGCCAGCAGGCAGATGAGCACGGCAGGCACGGCCTCAAAGCCCAGGCCCGCGAGCATGCCGGCGGGAATGGCGACAGCGGTACCGAAGCCGGCCATGCCCTCCATAAAGCCACCGAAGCACCAAGCCACGAGCAGCGCCAGCAGACGGCGGTCGCTGCTGATGGAGGTGATCATGCTGCCGATCACGTCCATGGCGCCCGTACGAACGCACAGGTTATACGTGAACACCGCGGCGATGATCACCAGGACGATGGGCCACAGAGCCATCAAAAAACCTTCGAGCGAGGCGGTCGCGATCTGCGCTGCCGGCAGGTGCCACCATGCGAAGGCAAGCAAGCACGAAAGGACAAACGATCCGATAGCGGCCTTCCAAGCTGGCCATTTAAAGCACAGCAGCATCACGACCAGCCAAATAATCGGCACAAGAGCCAGTAAGAATGCGGCGACGTCCATAGGTAGAAGCTCCTTGGTACCGCGTGGGCGGCATCGGGGGTGTCACAAAACTTCAACAGGATACCGCACGTTTACCGACAAATTACAGCCGCCCGCCGAAATTATTGAACAATCCGTTCAAAAACACGAGCGAACACCGTCGCGTCTATACTAAAGCGCAGCAATAGAAAGGACTCCGCTTTGAGCATCACGCCCCTCGATAGCATTCGCCGCGCCATCGCCCGCCGCAACGGCGTCGCCGACCCCACCGTATCGGGCGGGGCACCCAGCCAGGGCGGTCGCATCGAGAACGGCCTGTTCCCGGCCTCGCACACCGCCGAGGAGCTCGCTCGCATCCAGGAGCTGAGCCAGCGCAACGCCGGCGGGCCCGATAGCAGCCAAGCCACACGTCGTCGGCGCGAACGCGATCGGGAGCCCGGCCCCGTTCGCCGCATGGTCAACGCTTGGTGGAACCGTCTGCTCGGCGCCGTCTACGGCGGCGGCTTCTCCATGCAGGAAGCGGAATACGAGGAGCACGCCACCAGTCGCGACTATCTTTGGAACACCCTCGGCACCGCCGTGTGGGGCTTGGCGTTTCCGCTGCTCACCATCGTGTCTACGCAGCTCGTGGGAGCAGAAGAAGCAGGCAAATTCTCCATCGCCTTTGTCACCGGCACGCTCATCATGATCGCATGCAACTACGGCGTGCGCAATTTCCAGGTCTCGGACATCGACGAAAAGACGTCCTTCGCCTCCTACCAGCTCAACCGCTGGCTTTGCGGAGCGCTCGCCCTAGGCTGCGGCCTCATGTACAGCAGCGCCCGCGGCTATGACGCGCAGATGGCGACGATCGGCCTGGGCGTCTACCTGTATAAGGTGATAGACGGCGTCGCCGACGTGTACGAAGGCCGCCTGCAGCAGGCCGACAAGCTCTACTTGGCTGGCATGAGCCAAACGCTACGCTCCGTCGGCGTCATCGCGGTCTTCAGCGTGGCGCTGCTCCTCACGCGCAGCATGCCCATCGCGGCCATGGCCATGGGCGTCACCGCGATCGCCTCGCTCGTGCTGGTCACCGCGCCGCTTGCCCTGCTCGAGACCGAAAAATCGCGCCGCGTGAGCCTGCGCGAGGTCGGCCACCTGTTTGTCCAGTGCGCTCCACTCTTTGGCGCGCTATTCCTGTTCAACCTTATCGAGAGCATGCCCAAGCTTGTGATGGAAGGCACACTGGCCTACAAATACCAGCTGTACTTTAATGCCCTGTTTTTTCCGGCTCAGGCTATTCTGTTGAGCATTGGATTTATCTATAAACCGCAGCTCCTACGCTTGTCGAGCATTTGGGCAACTCCTCGCAAGCGTCGTCGCTTTGACCTAATTATTGTTGCCGTTATGGCGCTGATCGTGGTCATCACCGGCGTGTGCGCCGCATTTATGGCAGGTCCCGGTATTCCCCTCATGAGCTTTATGTACGGCCTCAGCTTTGAGCGCTACCGTACGCTGGCGCTGCTAATGGTCCTCGCCGGCGGCGTCACCGCGGCCATCGACTTTATCTACGCCATCATCACGGTGTTGCGCCACGCCGGCGACGTCACCAAGATCTACCTGATCTGCTTCGCCGTAAGCGTAGTGCTGCCGGTGATCCTGATTAAGCTGCTGGGTCTGATGGGCGCTGTGGTGAGCTACCTAGCCATCATGGTCCTACTCCTGGTGCTACTGATTATCGAGTACGCCCACATCCGCCAACGCATTGAGCGCGACCGCAACCCCTACGGCGCCTAATTAGCTGCCCACGGTCACCGGAATTTGCGATGGAATCACCCCGGCTGGGGTCACATTGCGAACAATATGCATCACGCAAAACTAAGTGAGTAGACTTTTACCGAATCCCGCACCACACCGACAAAGCACAAGTCCGTGACCTGCACTGATAATTGTTCTCGGGGGAAGCGGGCACTGCGGGG
>CABUVH010000165.1 GCA_902494935.1 uncultured Collinsella sp. | reverse complement strand
GGTACCTCTCACATCGGCATTTTGGGCAGCCGCGAGAACATCGCCCGCGCTAAGGCCGAGATTGTCCAGGGTATGTGCGCCGCCGGCGACTTCTTGCCGCTGCTGGTTTTGGGCGGCGAGGACGACTTTACGCCGTTCATTCGCGATACGTTCGCCCAGCCTGCTGGTCTCGATGTGATGCTGGCCGGCGTCTCGGACGATGATGAGGTCCGTGCCCGCGACATTCGTGTTGATGACGAGGGCCGTCCGGTCTTTACGCTCGATTTTGGCCAGGGTGAGACGATCGATACCATGCTTGCCATCCCCGGCGTGCAGTCCGTTCCTAATGCCGTTAAGGCCGCCGCGGTTGCCTATCGCCTGGGCGTGACGCCCGAGCAGATCGATGCTGCCTTTAGAGGCCTCACGATCACCGGTCACCGCCAGGAGATCAAGCGCGCCAAGAGCGGTGCCCGCGTCATCGACGATTCCTATAACGCCAGTGCCGAATCCATGGCTGCTGGCCTCGATCTGCTGTGCTCGCTTTCGTGCACGGGGTCTCGTATGGCGATCCTGGGCGAGATGGGCGAGATGGGCGATGAGGCTCCTCGCATGCATGAGCTCGTGGGCGCCTATGCCGCCGCCAAGAAGCTCGACATGCTGGCGTGCGTGGGTGGTGAGCTGGCCCAGCTTATGGCCGATGCCGCGCGCATGATGGGCATGGACGAGGACCGCATCCAGGTGTTCTCCGATTATCAGCAGGTGCTCGACCGCATGGGCGGCGCGCTTGAAAAACATGATGTTGTACTGGTCAAGGGTTCCCGCTTTGTTGAGCTCGACCGCTTTGTGGAAGGTGTGTGCTAGCCCATGTTCGGCAATCCCTCGTATCCAACGTATCAGGCTTTTTTGGGGCTTGGCATCGCCGCTGCCATTGCGCTGCTGCTCATGCCGTGGTGGATCAAGCTGCTCAAGGTCGAGGGTATCGGCCAGCAGGTTCGTGCCGACGGCCCCAAGCGTCATTTGGTTAAGCAGGGAACGCCCACCATGGGTGGTGTTGTCATTCTCGTCGCGATCTCGCTGACCTGCCTGCTGATGGGCAAGCTCACCACCGAGCTCGTGCTCGTGCTGCTCGCCACGCTGGCGACCGGCGTGCTGGGCCTGATCGACGACCTGACCTCCGTTACGCATGGGCGCTCGCTCGGTCTGACGCCCCATGCCAAGATGATCGGCCTAACCATTATCTGTGTCACCTTTACGGTGCTCGCCGTCAACTGGTGCGGCGTCGCCCCCGAGATTCGTTTTCCCGGCGGCCTGACGATTGACCTCGGTGTTCTTTCGACCACCATCTGCGGCCTTTCGTTCCCGTGGCTCTACATTGTCTTTTGCTGGCTGATGATCGCCGGTCTTTCTAATGCTGTGAACCTGACCGATGGCCTTGATGGTCTTGCTGGCGGCACCTCTATGATTGCCATGCTCGCCATGGCTGCCATGGCGTTTTTGCACGGAGACGTGAACCTGTCCATCTTCTGCACCGCGTGTGCCGGTGCCTGCTTGGGCTTTCTGTGGTTCAACTGCTATCCGGCGAGCATCTTTATGGGCGATACCGGCTCGCTTGCCCTGGGCGCCGCGTTTGCCTGCACGTCCATCATGACCAACACCGAGGTCGTCTCCCTCATCATCGGCGGCCTGTTTATCGTTGAGACCCTGTCGGTCATGATTCAGGTTGTCTACTTCCACTTTACGCACAAGCGCGTCTTCCTTATGGCGCCCATCCATCATCATTTCGAAAAGAAGGGCTGGGCCGAGACCAAGGTCGTCATCCGTTTTTGGATTATCGCTGCGGCCTTCGGTGCCGTTGGCCTTGCTCTGTTCTTCCAGTTGGGATAGTGGTCTTTCATGCCTCTTGCTGATGTCTTTAGCCTGCTCGTTTTGGGTCAGGGCAAATCCGGTCTCGATGTTGCCCGCTGGGCGCTGGCACATCCCGAGCGCGTAAGCGCCGTTACCGTTTATGGCGGTGGCACCTCTGAGCCCAATGACGCCACGCGTGCGCTCGAGGCTGCTGGTGCGTCGTTTGTCTATGGGACCGAACAGGTCGAGGGCGCCTATGACGTATGCGTGACGTGCCCGGGCATCTCGGAGTTCTCGGGCTTCTTTAAGGCCGGGCGCGAGCATGCCGCCCAGATTATGGGTGAGCCCGAGTTTGCCTATCGCCTGTCGCCCGATAACTGGATTGCCATCACGGGCACCAACGGCAAGACGACCACCACGTCGCTGACTGATTATCTGCTTAAGGCTGCCGGCGAGGCCAGCGTTGCTGTCGGCAACATCGGCGAGCCGCCGGTCAACGAGATTGACGGCCGAGCCCACAACGAGTGGTTTGTGGCTGAGCTCTCGAGCTATCAGATTGCTACGACAACCGAGCTCCACCCCCGCGTGGCGGTGCTGCTCAACATCACTCCCGACCACTTGGGCTGGCATAAGAGCCATAAGAACTATGCGCTTGCCAAGATCAAACTGTTTGACAATATGGCCGATGACGATCTGGTGGTTGTCGACGTCGAAGACGCCGGCATTCACGAGTTCGATGAGTACATCTACACGCCGGGTCGTCGCATCTGCAAGGTTGCCTTTGACGAGCCTGAGGGCGAGGATGCCGCCTTTGTGCGCGATGGCAAGATGATCGTGCGTCTGAAGGGTGTCGAGACCCCGCTCATCGCTACATCCGCGCTCAAGATCTCGGGCCATCACAATGTTATCAATGCCCTGTGCGCTGCCACGGCTGCCTTGGCGGTCGGTGCCGATGTCGATGGTGTCTGCCGCGGTCTTGCCTCGTTCCAGCCGCTCGAGCACCGCGTGGAGCCGTGTGGCGAGATTGACGGCGTGCGCTACGTCAACGATTCCAAGGCGACCAACACCGATGCGGTCGAGAAGGCACTGACGGCATTTCCCGATGACGACGTGATCTTGCTGCTCGGCGGCCACGATAAGGGCACGCCGCTCACGGATTTCGCGCGCGTCGTTATGGACAACGTGCGCTCGGTCGTCTGCTTTGGCGATGCGCGCGAGCGCTTCACCGCCGCTATGGACGAGGCTGATGTCGATGGCGATGTGGATATCGCCCAGGCGGATGACCTGCGCGACGCCGTGGACGTTGCCCGTTCGCTTTCGAGCCGTGGCGATGTGATCTTACTTTCTCCTGCCTGCTCTTCGTTCGATGAGTTCTCGGGCTATGAGGAGCGCGGCCGCGTGTTTAAGGACTACGTGGCTCAGCTTGCCGCTACAGCGAAATCACAAATGGAATAGGGGTTGCGGTGAGAGAGGAGAGCCCCCGACAAGGTATGAGGAGGCCCGACTCGGACCGTGCTTCCTCACGTCGCACCACACCGCGTTCCAGCCACGGTGGGCAGTCGTTTAGCGAACGCTATATTGCCGGCGTTCCCGCCCGTATCATGCGCCCCCGTTTGATATTCATGGCCTGCTTGTTTACCTTGGTATGCTTTGGCCTGCTGATGGTGTACTCGGCGTCTTCGGTCGAGGCGCTGCACGAGAATGGCTCGGCGACGTTTTTTCTGGGTCGACAGGCCGCGTTTGCCGTGGTCGGTGTTCTGGCGCTGATTGCCATCGTGCGCGTTTTGCCGGACAGCTGGTTTGGGGAGGATGTGCTCAGGATCTTCCTTATCGGCATGATAGGGCTACTGCTTCTGGTGTTCTTGGTGGGCAGCGGCAGCCGTGGCGCCACGCGCTGGCTCAACATCGCCGGTATTCAGTTCCAGCCTTCCGAGTTTTTAAAGCCATTTGCCATTGCGTATTCGGCCATCATGCTTGATCGCTTCTTTTCGCCCGGTGGCAACATCAACGAATTCCTTCGCAAGATGGGCATCTACCTGGGCATTTCGCTCTTTCTGATCTTTATCCAGCCCGATTTCGGTACTGTCCTGATCATCCT
>CABUVH010000164.1 GCA_902494935.1 uncultured Collinsella sp. | reverse complement strand
TTTGACCCCCGCAAGCTCCTCAAGCCTGGTCGCGACAACATCGTTGCCCGCACCAAGGAGCTCATGGAGGAGTTTGGCTCCGTCAACAAGGCGTAAGTAGCGGTTTAACTTTCCCGTCGGAGGCCCCGTTCACCCTACGCTTTTCCCTTGCGCTCACCTGGCTTTGCCAGAAGTCGCGCAATGGGAAAAGCTTCGGGTGAACGGGGCCTCCTTCGTTAACTCGCCACAGGGTTACTGGGCTGAATTCATTTTTTATAGGTACCGTATATCGGTGTTGAGGGTTCCTTTATTGGGGCTTTCTTTTTATCTCGCTACAATGGACTTCAAGAGTTCTAATGACTTGGAGTTTGGTATGGCTGTTATTAATGTGCTGCCTTCGGATGGGAAGGTTATTGACGAAGGTCCTGTTGGTTGCTCTGTTGATGTTTGTTGTGATGATTTTCGTCATCTCGATATTGGTCTGCCGCCCGAGATTCTTCGACTTAAGGATGCCGGGTATTTGACGCAGGCTGTTGCTGCCTGCGATCGCCTTCTGGAGCAGAACCCTGAGCCTTCGCTGGCTGCTTGTGTTCGTGCCGAGCGGTATCGCATGCTCGAGACGTCGCTTCATTTTTCGGTGTCGCGTGATCGGGCCATTGCGATGATTCGCGAGGAGTGGCCAGAGTTTACCGAAGAGCAGTTTGACGACCTGATTAATCGCAAGCGTATTGACTGGCGCTTTATCGATGGCGAGCTGTTTGTTCTCGATAACTTCCTTGATTCGCTTCGCGTGTACCCCAAGGAGGTTCCGGGCCTGCGTCCCGATTCTACGGACGGCATCGCGCTGCGTAACCAGATGCTCAGGGAAATGGAGTCGCAAAACGGGTTGACGCGCGTCATCACGCTCAAGGCATCCGTGTCTGTCCCCGGGGCTCTGGAGGGAGAGGCTGTTCGCGCGTGGCTACCCGTTGCCGCCGCCTGTCGTCAACAGTCTCATATCGAGGTTCTCGATATGACGTCGGGGGGTACCGTTGCCTCTGAAAACGTTTCGGCTCGTACTGCCTCTTGGACGTCTTCGACGGAACATTCATTCTCGGTGACCTATCGCTATCACATCGATGCCGCCTATTGCGATATCTATGGTGGCGCGCTCCCATCGCATACGTGCATGGACACGCCACTGCCCGAGGACACTTCCGAGGACCGTCCGCACATTGCGTTTACGCCGTACCTGCGACAGTTGACGGAGCGTGTTGTTGACGGGCTCGAGGATCCGCTCGATCGCGCTCGTGCTATCTATGATTACCTGACACAGCATATCGACTATCGCTATCAGCCACCGTACCTGCTTTTGGGATCTATTGCCGACGACTGTGCGCATTCGCTCCGCGGCGATTGCGGCGTTATGGCGCTCACTTTTATCACCATGTGCCGCATCGCGGGGGTGCCTGCTCGTTGGCAGAGCGGCCTATATGTTGCGCCCGATTCGGTGGGACCGCACGACTGGGCCGAGTTCTACACACCCCAGACCGGTTGGCTTAACGCCGACGTATCGTTTGGTTCCTCGGCACGCAGGATGGGGGAGGAGTGGCGCCGTCGTCACTACTTTGGCAATCTCGATCCGTGGCGTATGGTGGCCAACGATCGATTCCAGGCTGAGTTTGTGCCTGCTTTCGATGGCATGCGCGAGGACCCCTATGACAACCAGATGGGCGAGGCCTCGGTTGACGGACGTGGATGTCGTAAGCGGGAGATGTTGCGCAAGGTTGAGCTTATCGAAATGCTCGAAGTACCATTTTCGGACTAATCAACAGAAAGCTGTGATAAACTAACTCACGCATTACGTGCCCGAGTGGCGGAATTGGCAGACGCAGTGGACTCAAAATCCACCGTTGGCAACAACGTGCGAGTTCGAGTCTCGCCTCGGGCACCATACATGCAAGTGGGCGTTCAAGGGGGTCAAGGCCCCCTTTTTCGTGCCGAACTCGCGTGAGCGCGCGGAGCGTTAAGTAAACAGGCCTGTGGCCTGTTTGTAGCGGAGCGTGGTGAGGGCGCCATGCGCCCGAAGCCCGGGGCTTCGCGAAGCGAAGGCCCTTCGAGTCTCGCCTCGGGCACCATACATGCACCTGCGCTTTGAGGGGGTTGTGGCCCCCTTTTTCGTGTACGTAATGTGATAATGCGCTGTACGTGTTATTATTCGCAAGGCGTTGTTCCCACAATGCCCTAAAGAGGAACCCGAGGGCTCCCACCTTTTGGCGCCAATGAGCAGCTGACTGGTCATACAACTTAGATTCCCTTCCTCAAATCGAGGAAGTCTATGTGTATGACCTGGTTGCTGAGAAGCGCCGGGTTATTTTTTTATGAATGGAGGTAGGGAAAATAGCTAAGTCTGATGACACCCGCATCAACGACGAGATTACTGCATCTTCGTGCCGTTTGATTGGCGTCGATGGCTCTCAGCTCGGCCTGTTCGCCATCCGCGATGCCCAGCGCGTCGCCGACGATCAGGGTCTCGACCTGGTCGAGATCGCTCCCAACGCGGAGCCGCCGGTCTGCAAGGTCATGGACTACGGTAAGTTCAAGTACCAGCAGGCCATGAAGGCCAAGGCTGCTCGTAAGAACCAGTCCAAGGTCGAGGTCAAGGAAATGAAGTTCCGACCCAAGATCGACGTTGGCGACTACGAGACCAAGAAGGGCCACGTTCTGCGTTTCCTCAAGAAGGGCGCACGCGTTAAGATCACCATCATGTTCCGCGGCCGTGAGATGGCTCACCCGGAGCAGGGCCTTAACGTTCTCGAGCGTCTCGCCGAGGATCTCAAGCCTTACGCTACGGTCGAGTCCAAGCCTAAGATGGAAGGCCGTAACATGCTTATGCTGCTCGCCCCGATTAAGGGCGCCTTCGATGAGGATAAAGCGGCAAGCGATACCAAGTAACTAGTGTTCTGTAACCGATTAAGGAGTATTTCATGCCTAAGATGAAGTCCCACAGCGGCACCAAGAAGCGTTTCCGCAAGACTGGTACCGGCAAGCTTATGCGCGCCAAGGCTTTCAAGAGCCACATCCTGAGCAAGAAGTCCACCAAGCGTAAGCGTGGCTTCCGTCAGGAGACCGAGATCGCCGCTGCCGACCGCAAGGTCATCAAGTCGCGTCTCGCCTAAGTTCGCGTTCCCGTTTTTCGTTTTACCGTCTAGGAGTTGATAGAACATGGCACGTATTAAGCGCGCTGTTGCCGCCAAGAAGAAGCGCCGTACCGTTATGCACCGTGCGAAGGGTTACTACGGTGCCGCTTCGCGTACTTACAAGCATGCTAAAGAGCAGGTCCAGCACTCCCTGCAGTATCAGTATCGTGATCGACGCAACAAGAAGCGCGAGATCCGTTCTCTTTGGATCACTCGTATCAACGCTGCTGCTCGCCTGAACGACATCTCTTACTCTCAGTTCATGCACGGCCTGAAGGTTGCCGGCATCGAGCTCGACCGCAAGGTCCTGGCTCAGATGGCTTATGAGGACATCGAGTCCTTCAACGAGCTGGCTACCATCGCCAAGAAGGCTCTCGAGGCCTAATAGATTCTCTTGAATCGCTAGGGGAGTGTCGCGTTGTGCGCGGCGCTCCCTCTTTTTATCTGAAGCGCGGTTTACATTGCTAAAAGCGCGGGTAGATAAACACTTACAGGTGACCGATCTCTATATATTCCTGAACCAAAGGGTCATCATCTGATACGTGCGGAAGATCCGCACCAGTCTTTCTATTACCTATAGAAAGCAATATGTTGTGTAGGACTTGTGAAGAGTGGAATTGACGTCCCACAGGGCTTCGCGGTCTGGCAATATATCTCCTTGCCGCGCGGCCCGGTCGGACCGGATCAGCCGCGGGGCGTGCACCTTGAGAACCGGATACTGCGAGGATGGACACTCACTTCAGTGTCGCATCCGGGCAGACATCGAACCATTTGAAATGGTCTAACTTGGATTTGTTTTTCGCAAGGCCGCCGAGAGGCGGCCCCGAGAAATTCCTTTT
>CABUVH010000163.1 GCA_902494935.1 uncultured Collinsella sp. | reverse complement strand
TCCTAACTTCGGCAACGATCAGTTCGAGCTTCCCGACTTCCTGAAGCGCGGTAGCTTCTAAGTCGTTCTTTGCATTGTTGTGCACAGGGGCGTGTCCGTATGGACGCGCCCTTTTTATTTCGACTTTGTAAACTAGAACCTCCAATCTCTTTACGTTCCCTTTACGATTGCCTCCAGCGCAGCAGGTATCCTTTTAGAGAAGTATGACAGCCGTATAAACGCGGGCTGTAGCGGCGATGCCGCGGTACTTGTGTTATTAGGAGGCTTTAGTATGGCAGCACGTGCGGACAAAGTTTCGCGTGTCGACCATGATGGAGTTACGTTGGTGGAGGGCGCGACATCCGATGTTCGCTTTGCCTTCACCGAGCGCGCCGGTGGCGTTTCCGAAGATGCGTACTCCTCACTCAACTTGGGCTCGCATGTTGGCGATGACCCCTTTGCTGTTCAAGAAAATCGTCGTCGTGCGCTCGAGGCTATGGGTGCCGCCGAGTGCGAGCACAACCTGCTCGTTCCCAATCAGGTCCATGGTGATCATATCGTTGCGGTGACCTCGAACGGCGCCGATGACCTTGAGGACGTCCGCGAGCAGATTGCCGCGGGCTGCGATGCCATCGTCTGTACGGCGCATAACGTGCCCGTGCTGCTCTGCTTTGCCGACTGCGTTCCCGTGGTGCTGGTGGCCCCTGGCGGATTTGCCGTGGTGCACTCCGGTTGGAAGGGCACGATTGCACGTATTTCTGCCAAGGCGTGCCAGGCGCTTTGCGATGCTGCCGGCTGCGATGCGGGCGACGTTTCCGCCTATATCGGCCCCCATATCTTGGGTGACGAATATGAGGTATCCCAGGAACTCATGGATCGCTTTGCCGCCGAGTTCTCTTGCATCGATGCGAGTACCTCTCGCATGCTCGATCTTTCCGCTGCCATTCGCGAGGCGCTGGTAGATGTCGGTGTCGACGCGGATGATATCGTGGATACCCAGCTTTCGACCGTGCGTCAGAACGACCGCTTTTATTCCTACCGTAACGAGGACGGCACCTGTGGGCGCCATGCTGCGATCGGCGTGATGCTATGAGAAAGATCGTATCGGTCCTGAGCGCCGCTGTGCTTACACTTACGCTGTGTGCCTGTTCTTCGGGATCTTCTACCTCTTCCATTACCGTCGCTGGCTCCACGACCTGCCTTCCTATCGCCGAGATTGCGGCCGAGGGCTTTAAGGAGGAGACCGGCATCGACGTGCTCGTTTCCGGTTTGGGTTCTTCCGCTGGCATCGAGGCCGTCAGCGCCGGAACGGCCGATATCGCCAGCTCCTCCCGTGGGCTCAATGCCGACGAACAGGATCTGGGCCTGACCCCCATCGTAATTGCCCACGACGGTATCGCGGTCATCGTGAACGACGATAACCCGGTCGATAACCTCTCGACCGAGCAGCTCCGCGATATCTACGCCGGCAAGATTACCAATTGGAAAGAGGTCGGTGGCGAGGACCTGAGGATTCAGGTCATCAACCGAGACGAGGCGTCCGGTACGCGCGAGGCCTTCCGTACCATCGTGATGGATGGCACGCCGTTCGATCGCCGCTCGGCTGTTCTTTCGGGTACGGGCCAGGTGCGCGACGTGGTATCTCGTTCGCGTGGGGCCATCGGCTACATTTCGCTGGGCTTCGTCGATAGCCTCAACGCCAAGACCTCGGTCAAGGCCGTCTCGGTCAATCATGTTGAGGCGTCCGAGAAGACGGTCGCGAGTGGCGGCTATCCCATCTCGCGCGACCTTTACTTCTTTGTGAAGGGTGCGCCTTCGCAGCAGGCGCAGGATTACATCGACTATGTGACGTCCGAAAAGATGGACAAGCAGATTCGCGAGGCGGGCTTTATTCCCGTCACCAACGACGAGAAGGGGAGTGAGTAGCATGGAAGCACAGGAAAACTCCCAGACTGAGCAGAATGTTCAGACGCCCAAGAAGCGCGAGCTGGCGCTCGTATCGCGCAGTACCTATATCAAGGAGAAGGCGCTGCAGTGGATCTTCTTTGCCTGCGCGTTCTTGGCGGTCGTTACCGTCATCCTGATTTTTGTCTTTACCACGTACTCGGCGCTGCCCGTCTTTACTGACATCGGTCTGGCGGACTTCTTTAGCTTTACGTGGGCGCCTTCCGAGGGCCACTACGGCATCTTGTCGCTGCTTGCCGGCTCGGGTCTGGTGACCGTCGGTGCGCTCGCCATGGGCGTGCCGCTGGGCGTGGGTACGGCCGTTTACCTGGTCGAGATTGCCAGCAAGCGCGTGCGCAAGCTCATCAGCCCCGCCGTTGACCTGCTGGCGGGCATACCCTCCATCATCTACGGCTTCTTTGGCATGATCATCATCCGCCCGTTTATCGCACAACTGACCGGCGGCCTTGGTTTTGGTGCGCTGACGGCGTGGTTTGTGCTCGCCATCATGATCGTCCCTACCATCACCACGCTCACCATCGATGCTCTCAATTCCATTCCCATGGGCATTCGCGAGGCATCGTATGCCATGGGCGCCACAAAGTGGCAGACCATCTATAAGGTCGTGCTACCTGCCGCGAAGCTGGGTATCGTTGATGCCATCGTGCTGGGTATGGGCCGTGCCATCGGCGAGACCATGGCCGTGCTCATGGTCGTAGGTAACGCCCCGGTTATTCCCGACAGCATTGCGAGCCCCATCTCGACGCTCACGAGCCAGATTGCGCTCGACATGAGCTATTCCTCGGGTCTGCACCGCTCGGCGCTGTTCGGCATGGGTGTGGTCCTGTTTATCATCTCCGCCACGCTGGTGGGTATCGTTCGTCTGATTTCCAAGAAGAAGAGGGGGTAGGCTATGTCCGATTCCGTTGACACGACGGTCGATACGACCTCGTCGCGCGAGCGCATCAAGCGTGCCCTTTCCCACGGCAAGAAGGGCCGCATCAACAAGGACCTGTCCAACAAGATCATGCTTGGCGTGTTTCGTGCCGCTGCCTACATCACCACGCTGGTGCTGGTCGCTATCATCGCCTACGTGGTCATCAACGGCCTGCCACACATCTCGCTCGACTTTATCTTCGGTTGGCCCCAGGGCGTCAACGCCGAGGGCGGAATTTGGCCCACGATCGTCTCGACCGTCTACGTGACGGCGCTCGCCATGCTTATCTGCACGCCGATCGCTGTGCTGGCAGCCGTCTATCTGGCCGAGTACGCCAAGCAGGGCAAGGTCGTCGAGCTCATTCGCTACGCTGCTGACGCTTTGGCCTCGGTGCCCTCCATCGTTATGGGCCTGTTTGGCTACGCCTTGTTTGTCGAGGCTATGGGCCTGGGCCTTTCGATGGTCTCGGCCGCTCTGGCGCTCGCGCTCTTGATGCTTCCCATCGTCATGCGCACCACCGAAGAAGCCATTCGCGCCGTTCCGCGCTATATCCGTTGGGGCGCGTACGGCCTGGGCGCTACCAAGTGGCAGGTCGTCTCCAAGATCGTGCTTCCTTCGGCCTTTGGCCGCATTGCCACGGGCATCGTCCTTGCCATCGGCCGTGCCATCGGCGAGACCGCCGTGGTGCTCTACACCATGGGCCAGGCCATCAATCTACCTATTTCGCCGCTCGATTCCGGTCGTCCCATGACCGTTCACCTGTACCTGCTTGCCAACGACGGCATCAACATGAACGCAGCCTACGGCACCGCGCTCTTGCTGATGGTGATCATTTTGGCCTTCAACCTGTTTGCGCGCTTCCTGTCGCGCAAGCGTCGCTAGTTAAGGAGTCCCATGTCCGTTTATCAGTCCGCTCCCGCGTTGGAGCAAGCGGCCATTACGGCCAAGGATTTCAACTTTTGGTACGGTGACTTTCATGCGCTGACGGGGCTTGACCTCAACATCGCCAAAAACGCCATCACCTCCTTCATTGGCCCTTCGGGCTGCGGCAAGTCGACGTTTTTGCGCTGCATCAACCGCATGAATGACCTGATTGAGGGCACGCGCGTCGAGGGCACCATGACGCTCGACGGCAATGATATCTATGCCGAGGGTGTCGACCCGGTCGACCTCCGTC
>CABUVH010000162.1 GCA_902494935.1 uncultured Collinsella sp. | reverse complement strand
CGTGAAGGTCGTGGCGAGCGAGGACGAGGCCATCGCACACATCAACCGCTACGGCACGATGCACTCCGAGGCCATCGTTGCCGAGGACACGGATGCTTGCGAGCGCTTCCTGGATGCGGTCGATGCCTCGGCCGTGTACGCCAACGCCAGCACGCGCTTCACCGACGGCGGCGAGTTTGGCCTGGGCGCCGAGATCGGCATCTCGACCCAAAAGCTCCACGCCCGCGGCCCCTTTGCTGCCGAGGCCCTCACCACCTACAAATACAAGCTCCGCGGCACCGGCCAGGTCCGCCCCTAACGCCCGTGCAAACAAAAACCACCACAAAGGTGCCTGTCCCCTTTGTGGTGGTTTTAGGTGGCGTTGACGGTTAGGCCTGGAAGGTATCTCGGTCGGGGGCGAAGGACTGCATGGCCGCGATGGTGCGGTCAAAGAGCTCGGGGAGCTCCCAGCCCAACATCTCGGCGCCCTGCGAAATCACGTCGCGCGAGCAGCCGGCGGCAAAGCGTTTGTCCTTGAACTTCTTCTTGAGCGACTTGGTCGTAAAGTCCATAACGCTCTTGCTCGGGCGCATGATGACGGCAGCGCCGATCAGGCCGGTGAGCTCATCGCAGGCAAACAGGATCTTTTCCATCTGCAGCTCGGGCTTGGGCAGCGAGGTGTTGAAGTCGGACGTGTGCGTCTGGATGGCGCGAATGAGCTCGGGAGACGCACCTTCGCCCTCAAGAATCTCGGCAGCATAGATGGTGTGGTTCACGGGATCGTCCTCATGCTCCTCCCAATCCAGGTCGTGCAGCAGACCGACGATGCCCCAAAACTCCTCGTTCTCGGGGTCGAACTCGCGCGCAAAGTAGCGCATGGTGCCCTCGACCGTCTCGCCATGGGTGATGTGGAACGGGTCCTTGTTGTGCTCGTTGAGCAGTTCGAACGCGCGGTCGCGGGTGATTCCGGCGGTAAGCGGCTCTGCCATAGGAGACTCCTTGTGCTCGTGGGTATCGATAAGAATGAATACTACTAGAACAAGAAAACCACCACAAAGGTGCCTGTCCCCTTTGTGGTGGTTTTTGGCGCGGATGGGTTAGTTGAGGGCGGCTTGGGCTAGGCGGGCTTCGGCGGCCTCCTCGGTGACGCCAAGGGCCACGGCGAACTCCTCGATGGAGCGGCGTTTGGCCTCCTTGAGTACGCGCATGTAGTAGGAGCTGGGTTTTTTATCAGCTTCCTCGGCCTGGCGAATGCGGTGCATCATGGTTTTTGCCACGCGGACCGTCTCGGGCGCGCCCAGCTTGAGCTGCTGCTTAAAGTGTGTCTCCTCAAGCGAGCTGTTGCGCTCGGTAAAGGTGTCGCACTCAAGCTCGTCATAGTGGCTCAGCAGGTGCTCGGCATCTTGCTGCGAGATGGCGGCGTGCAAACGGTCGGCCTGCGCCACGGGGTACATGAGGATCGTCTGCGCATGTCCCTGCTTGGTCTCGAGCAGCAGCATGGGCTGCGGTGTGTCGTCCCTAAAACCGACGACGGTGCAGACTCCCTGGCCCGGATGAATGACGTGTTGACCGATTGAGAACATGCTACCTCCAACTTATACGAATTTACGTATGTCTAGAATAACACGCTGACGTGCGCAAACCGTTACTTTATGCAGGAAAAGCACACAACTCTGATAGGTAAGAGTATTCGATAACAGACGCAGCTCATTCACACCTTTATGCATTTTCAACGCCTGCATAATCTGCAGGCAGACCGGCATCTTTGAGTGACTCCATACAAGCTGTAGTCATTTTTGTGCACATGCAATATCTATTAGCTTTACCCTGCGACAGTGCCCGTCGCTTGTGATAGAGTGCTACAAACTCTGGCTTTTGCCCTACGAGTGACCAAGAGCTCGGGGGCTTTAACACAAGGAGGATCTATGCCCGAGAAGATTGAAGAGCTGGTACGCGCTGCGCTTGCTGCGGCCCAGGAGGCCGGCGACCTTTCCGCATTTGAACTTGACGATTGCGCTATCGAGCGACCGGCTGACACTTCTCATGGCGAGTGGACCTCTACCATGGCCCTGAAGTCCGCCAAGCTGGCTCACTGCGCCCCGCGCAAGATCGCCGAGGCCGTCGTTGCCCATATGCCCGAGGATCCCGCAATCGAGAAGGTCGAGATTGCCGGCCCTGGCTTCATCAACTTCTACCTCTCCGTTGCCGTCAAGAACGCTATCTTTGGCGAGGCCCGCGAGAAGGGTATGGACTTCGCTAAGTCCAACGTCGGTGGCGGCCTGAAGACCCAGGTCGAGTTCGTCTCCGCCAACCCCGTCGGCCCCATGCACATCGGTCATGGCCGCTGGGCCGCTCTGGGCGACTCCCTTTGCCGTGTTATGGACCACGCCGGTTACGTCATCCAGCGTGAGTTCTACATCAACGACCACGGCTCTCAGATGAACACCTTCGGCAACTCTATCAGCACGCGCTATATGCAGCTTGCCGACATCATCGCCAAGCAGGGCGTGGATATCGACGAGGCTCACAAGCTGCTGATCGCCGACCGCGACGCCTTTGTTGCCGACGAGAACGACGAGCACCCCGAGACCCATCCGTATCAGGACAACTTTGCCGAGACCCTGGGCAAGGACTCCTACGGCGGCGACTACATCATCGACGAGGCTGCCGAGTTCTGGCGCACCGACGGCGATAAGTGGGTCAACGCTGATCCGCAGGAGCGCATGGAGAGCTTCCGCGAGCGCGGCTATGTAAAGATGGTCGACAACATGCGCGACCTTTGCCATGCCGTTAACTGCGACTTCGATCGTTGGTTCTCCGAGCGCTCGCTGTATGTGAAGGACACCGAGGGCGAGACCGCCGGCACCTCCGCCGTCGACCGCGCTTTTGAGAAGCTCGACAAGATGGGCTACCTCTACACCAAGGACGGCGCCCTGTGGTTCCGTTCCACCGATCTGGGCGACGACAAGGACCGCGTCCTGATCAAATCCGACGGCGAGTACACCTACTTCGCCTCCGACGTTGCCTATCACTGGGACAAGTTCCAGCGCGTCGACCACGTCATCGACATCTGGGGCGCCGACCACCACGGCTACATCGACCGCGTCCGCTGCGTCTGCGACGCTCTTGGCTACCCCGGCAAGTTTGAGGTTCTGCTGGGCCAGCTCGTCAACCTGCTGCGCAACGGCAAGCCCGTCCGTATGTCCAAGCGCAAGGGCACCATGGTGACCCTGCAGGAGCTCGTCGACGAGGTCGGCTCCGACGCCGCCCGTTACACGCTCATCTCCAAGAGCTCCAACCAGATGGTCGACTTCGATATCGAGGCCGTTAAGAAGCGCGACAACTCCAACCCGGTCTATTACGTACAGTATGCTCACGCCCGCGTGTGCTCCATCCTGCGCCGTGCCGCCGACGTTACCGCCGAGCAGGCCGCCGAGATGGGTATGAAGGCCGTCGCCGAGAAGGCCATCGGCGAGAACGTCGATTACTCGCTGCTGACCGACCCGACCGAGCTTGCCCTTTCGCGTAAGCTCAACGAGCTCACCGACCTCATCGGTAGCTGCGCTCGCGATCGCGCTCCGTTCCGCCTGACTCACTTTGCCGAGGAGCTCGCCGGCGACTTCCACAGCTTCTACGCTGCCTGCCAGGTTCTGCCGAGCGAGGGCCGTCCCGTCGACCCCGAGCTCTCGCGCGCCCGTCTGGCCGCTTGCGACGCCGTCCGCGTAACGCTCGCCCTGGTGCTCACCCTTGTTGGTGTCTCCGCTCCCGAGCAGATGTAAGCTGCGGGTCATTTAACCGTGTAGGTTCAGCTTTGCTGAGCCTTGAAAGCCCGATCTCCACGGAGGTCGGGCTTTTTGCAAACGCCGACGTATTGACGAATTTGGAACTGCTGGAAATACGAAACTATGCCGGTTTACTACGATGAAATGAGAAATTCCAACCACGCCGGCTTTTCGCAAAAAAGTGCAAGGCATCTACCTGCACTGATAATTGTTCTCGGGGGAAGCGGGCACTGCGGGGCGCGGCAACGGCGCGCGATTTCCGCGTCGCAGCGCTACCCTGATGCTGAATGCCGGGACGATGACCCACTG
>CABUVH010000161.1 GCA_902494935.1 uncultured Collinsella sp. | reverse complement strand
CTGGGCGCACAGGCGCTTCAGTAGCAGACGCACCCACAGGGCGTGGCGCGCCCGGCAAATCCGACCTACGGAACGACGCCACCACGCCTCATATAAGCCCTCAAATAAAAAAGGCCGCCTAGGACCAAACAATACGTCCTAGGCGGCCTTTTTAGCGCACATCAGCGACCGTAAGAGATATCGGAGCGCAACGCCCGTTGCCGCTCCACAGCAGTCGATCATCACATCGGTGATCATGCCGGCGCGTCCCGGCACAAAGAGCTGAATCGTCTCGTCGATCGAGGGAATCAGCAGCAGAAACACCGCCGTGGGCAGCAGCACGTCAAAGGTGCGCCGGCCCTCAAAATCAAAGGCGTGCGTTGCCAAGATGCCGAGCACCATATACTCGGTAAAATGCGCGCACTTGCGAACAACAAAGTTGGTCACCCATTCATATGGAAGTCCCACGCTGTGCAGGAAACCGCGGATAGCTTCCATGACCGTTAGGCTCAGCGAGCCCGACCCCGAGCCGGGAACCAGCGAATTGCCCCAGATCAAGAGCGCCATCAGGCAGGTTACAACCGCCCATTTTCGATTGATCTTAACCATGCAGAAGCTATGCCTCCGCGCGGAGCGGCGCGAAGCTGGCGGTACCGCCCTCGATAACGCTCAGATAGGCACGGCCCGTACGCTTGGCTGTGGAGGACTGCAGGCGCTCGATCTCTTCCTCGAGGATCTGATTGACGCGCTCGTGACGACGATTTTCCATAATGCCGGCGGCAATAGCCTCGGCCCGCTCGATACTCTCGCGCGAGATGCGGGCGGTATCCTCGGGGAACACAGCGCTGTGACGGCCGACATAGGCGGGGGCAGCAGGCTGAGGGGCAGCGACGGGAGCGGGCGCTGCAACAGGAGCGGGCTCGTCAATCTCATCCAGAATCGCGGTGGCGGCGGCCCACATGTCCTCGTGGCCCGAGTAATCGGCCATGGGAACATCAACCTCGAGCGAGGCGTCCGGAAGGTCTCCGGTGTCGATGCGATCTTGGGCATCAATCGATGCGGTGATGGCTGCAGGCTCATCGAGGTCATCGAGATCGATGTCCGTGGCACCGGAGATGATAGGCATGCTGGCGAGGTTTGCATTGTAAGGCGCAGCCTCAGCCGCCTGCTGCTGGGCAGGAGCGCCCCAAAGCGAGCTCTCGGCGGCACGGCGGGCGGCAACGGCCTCCTCGTCCGCGGTCATGGCTTCATCAACGTACGAATTATCGGCAAAAACGTTCGCGTCCGACGAGGTAGCGCTGTAGGCGTTATTGGATGCCGCGTTGGCAACGAGTGCCACGAAAGCCGCCGTGCTGCCCGCAGGGGCGGCCTGGGAGCCCGATACGGCACGCGCCGCGGCGGCGATGTCGTCGCGATTGAAGGAGCCGGTCTGCCCGCCATTGGTGAGCTCGTCGATGGCGACTTGATAGACGTCGCGCGAGCGTGCAGGGTCGCAGCTCACCGGCGAATCGTCGTCGAGCATGCTGTCGATCATAGACCAAGCCTCGTCCTCGTCCATAGCATCTGCGGCTCGAGCGATGGTGGGGACACCATCATCGGCATGACGGCGCTGGAACGCACCGGTCAGGCCGGAAAGGAATGCCGAGGTAGACTGCTCCGCCTGAGCCTGAGAAGCAGAAGCCGCAGCGTAAGGAGTCGCATCCTGCTGCTGAGCTGGAATCGAGGCGGTCTTGAACTCGCTTTGATGCTGATTGAGATTGGCGGCACCGCCCATGGCATCGGGCTGGAACAGACGCTCTTCACGCTGCGCACGATACTCGGAGATACCCAGCGAGGCGGCATAGATACCCACGCCCGCCACCGCGCCCACGGCGAAGGGAACCGCACCCGCCACGACCGTCTCGTTCACCGACGAAAACGGCAGCGTCGCGGCATACATAACCACGGGAGCGGCAAGGCCGATCCCGCACGAAAGTCCGGCAAGGACTGCTCGTTGTGTTGCATCAGAAGAAGCCATGAGCTCTCCCCATCTTCCAGCACCCAAATCGCATCATTCAGTTGGCTGCGCGAGAGAAGATGAAGCGGGGCTATGCCCCAAAGCAACGGTATATGGTTCGTTTCATCTGCGTTTTCCGTCGCGAAGCTTAAAAGCTATTATGCGAAACCGCCCTGTCGATTGCAAGCGACGATGTCGGATTGAAACGGGAAACCTGCTGCTTGCCAGTCTTATGGTCAAAAAAGCGCGGAGCGGCGATATAGAAAAGGGCCGAGGCTCAAAGCCCCGACCCTTTATTGCATTGATGACTATCGCTGCGTGTGGATGACAACCTAGAACGTCTGCTCGTAGTCGCTGTGCTTTTTGGCCGAACGCACCAGGAACTCCTGGTTGGTGTTGGTGCCCTTAAGACCCTTGATAAACGATGCGGCCGCGCGCTCGGTGTTGTTCATGCCGGCAAGAATGCGACGCAGGCCAAAGACAAACGGGCGCATCTGCTCGTCAACCAACAGGTCCTCGTTACGCGTACCGGAGGCAACGGGGTCGATAGCCGGGAAGATGCGGCGGTCGGCCAGGTCGCGGTCGAGCTTAAGCTCCATGTTGCCGGTGCCCTTGAACTCCTCAAAGATGACCTCGTCCATCTTGGAACCGGTGTCGATGAGGGCAGAGGCCAGGATGGTGAGCGAGCCACCGTTCTCGATATTGCGGGCTGCGCCCAGGAAGCGCTTGGGCGGATACAGTGCCGCCGAATCGACGCCGCCCGAAAGGATGCGGCCTGAGGCGGGCGCCGCCAAGTTGTAGGCGCGGGCAAGACGCGTGATGGAGTCGAGCACCACCACAACATCGCCGCCCAGCTCCACGATGCGTTTTGCGCGCTCGATGACGAGCTCTGCCACGCGAGTGTGGTTGTCGGCGGGCATATCGAAGGTCGACGCCACAACCTCGCCCTTGATGGAACGCTGCATATCGGTGACCTCTTCGGGGCGCTCGTCGACGAGCAGGCAGATGAGGTGCACCTCGGGGTTGTTAATCGAGATAGACTGGCAGATCTTCTTGAGGATCGTGGTCTTGCCGGCCTTGGGCGGGGACACGATCAGGCCACGCTGACCCTTGCCGATCGGCGACACGATGTCGATGGCGCGACCGGTAATGGAGTCCTTGCCGTGCTCCATGCGCAGCGGCTCGTTGGGATAGACCGGGGTGAGGTCGCCGAACTTAGGACGGTTGCGAATCTGCTCGGGGTCCAGACCGTTGACGGTCGTGATTTTGGCGAGGCCGGCGCGCTTGTCGCCGCCGCGCGAAGGACGCAGCGAGCCCTCGATGACGTCGCCCGTGCGCAGACGCGCGGAGCGGATGAGGTAGGCGGGCACGAAGGCGTCGTCGTTGGACTTCATGTAGCCATGGGCGTGGATGATGCCGGAGCTGTCCGGGCGAATCTGCAGAATGCCCTTGATGTCGCGGAAGCCCTCGGCCTTCGCGGCGGTGACGTAGATCTCCTCGACGAGCTCGGCTTTCTTCTTGCCGGTCGTCTCAATCTCGAACTCCTTGGCCTTCTCGCGCAGCTCGGCGACCTTCATGGCCGCGAGTTCCTCGCGCGAAAGCGTGGGCTCGGTGGGGGCGGCGTTGCGCTCCTTGTTGCGCTGTTTGCGATCGCGCTGGCGGTTGCGACGGTCGTTGTTGCGCTCGTCCTTGCGGTCGTTGCGCTCGTCGTTACGCTTGTGCTGGCGACGGTTGGGGCGAGCGCCGTCTTCGGCCTCGGCGGGCGCGGCACCATCAGTTGCGGCGGCGTCGGCATTGGCCGCAGCGGCGTCATTGGCCTCGGCGCCGGAATCGACCTGCGCTTCGACATCAGCCCGCTGCTCGGACGCCTTGGCCTTAGCGGACTTCTTACGACCACGCTTGGGCTTTTCGGACGCAGGCTGTTCGACGTCCTGGGGCTCAGCGGCATCAATCGATGCATCGGCGGTCGTCTCGGCGGAATCCTCGGACGCACCCTTCTTGGCAGCCTTGGCCTTGGACGTGCGCTTAGCAGCAGTACGATGGCTGCGACCAGGACGGACGTCGGCGGGCTCGACATCGGCGGGAGCGGCCTCGGAAGTCGTAGCATCCTGGACGGGCGCGTCGGCGGCGGTTG
>CABUVH010000160.1 GCA_902494935.1 uncultured Collinsella sp. | reverse complement strand
GGCGCCCGGTCGGCGGCCCGTTCTGGGCGCGCCTCAATCGTAGCCCGAGACGGTCCCGGGCTGACAATTTCGACTGTAATGGACGTTCTTAAACGACTAGTTGTTGGGGACGTTCTTGTTCGACTAGTCATTTAGGAACGTCCCCAACGACTAACTTCAAAACTATGCCGGATTACGGGGCTGAACTGCGGATTGTCGACCATACCGAAATTGGTAAAAAGAAAACCGCAGGTAGAAGGCTTGCTATGATTTGAAAATAGAGGGTGTGGTTGACTCATTCAGGTTCAGCCCCGTAATCCGGTGTAGTTTTGAAATGGCGCTGAATGAGTGGCGGCGAATGAGCCGCAATGAAGCAGGCTGGGCCCCTCGTTTCCGAAACCTTTCCGCAACAAACTGTCCTCCACGGTGCAAGCTTTCGTCCGCAACGTCCCCTGCGCTACACTTAGTTGCACTGTGGCGCCGTTGCGCCGCGCCCGACCCAAGGGGGACACTCATGAAGAACACTCAGCTGCTGCTGATCAACGATATGTGCGGATACGGCAAGGTCGCGCTTTCCGCCATGCTGCCGGTGCTGTCGCACATGGGTTACCGTATCCATAACCTGCCGACGGCACTTGTGTCCGATACGCTCAACTATCCCAAGTTCTACATCCACGACACCACCGAGTACGTGCGCCAAAGCCTCGCTATCTGGGAGGAGCTCGGCTTTGAGTTCGACGCCATCTCGACCGGCTTTATCGTGACCGAGGAAGAGACGCGCATCATCTCGGACTTTTGCCACCGCCGTGCGCAAAAGGGCACCAAGGTGTTCGTTGACCCCATCATGGGCGACAACGGCAAGCTCTACGCCGGCGTGCCCGAGTCCACGATCGGTCTCATGCGCAGCCTGCTCGAGTGCGCCGACTATGCGGTGCCAAACTACACCGAGGCGTGCCTGCTTACCGATGCGCCCATTGCCGAGCAAATCATGCCCGATGAGGGCCGTGCTCTTGTGGATGCCGTGCGTGCCCTGGGCGCCAAGTCGGTGGTCATTACGAGCGCTGTGGTCGACGGTGCGAATGTCGTCATCGGTTACGACCATGTGGCGGGGGGGTACTTTACGATTCCCTTCGACCTGATCCCGGTTTACTTCCCGGGCACGGGCGACACGTTCTCGGCGGTGCTTGTCGGCCGCGTTATGGCTGGTTGGAGCCTGCAGCGCGCGACGAGCGATGCCATGCGCGTGGTAGCCGAGCTTATCGAGCGCAATGCCGACCAGGAAGACAAGTCCGCCGGCCTGCCCATCGAGGCCTGTCTGGATGTGATTGACCATGAGTAACGCCGACGAGAGCGGCACCGAGGCAGCGGGCGAGAACAAGCCGATCGGCGCGCCGCGGGGCAAGCGCCCGCGTATTCGCATTAGCTGTGTTGACCAGCTGGGCACATGCCGCTGCCACCACGGTCACAAGCCGGGTGACGTTTTTGACTTCGACCGAGACCGCGGCAAGATGTGCGCCATGGCCTGCCATGTGGGCTTTCCCTATATCGATATCCTGCGCTATGGCGGAACCGTGCCTGGCAACGAGCCCGGTACGGCAAAGTTCTGCTGCCCCGAAGTCGATACGTTGAACGTCTGGCTCGCCGAGACCGTCGACGAGTAGTTGAGCGCAATGTGACAAAGGGACAGTTCTTTTGTCACATTCGCCGGTGGTGCCCCTTCTACTATGCTTGTAATCTCAAATCTCTGCATTTCATCCGATTTTAGGTTCTAAAAATTCTGCGTTTCATCGATAATCAAGCGTATAAAACTTTGCATTTCATTTGATGACACCGAGGAGAGAGCCTATGCTGCGCAGGAAAATAGCGGCAGAGCTGGAGCGTTGGCTGAAGTCTGCCGAGCAAAAGGCCTTATTCGTTACGGGTTCTCGCCAGATCGGCAAAAGCTATTCGATTCGCGCGTTTGGCAAAGCCAACCACGCAACCTACATCGAACTCAACCTCATGGAAAATCGCCAGGCAAAAGATGCTCTTCTCGAGGCGCGAGATGCCGATGATTTCATCAGCAGGGTGACGCTTCTTTCGGGAAAGTCGATTGCACCAGGCAAAACGCTCGTGTTTATCGATGAGGTCCAAGAGGCCCCCGACATCATGACGATGGCAAAGTTCCTTGTTGAGGACGGGAGGTGCCGCTGGGCGTTTTCGGGGTCAATGCTTGGGGCCCAGTTCAAGGGCGTCAGGTCCTATCCCGTGGGGTATGTCCACGAGCTTAGGATGTTCCCGCTCGATTTTGAGGAGTTTTGCTGGGCAACCGGGGTGAGCGAGGGGGCTCGCCAAACGATACGCGATGCGTGTATCAGCGAGAGGCCCATTCCTGATTACATTCATGACGCGATGATGGCAAACTTCAGGACCTATACCGTTGTCGGCGGAATGCCGGAGGTCGTGCAGCGTTTCCTTGACACGCAGGGCGACCTTGCCTCTGTTCGTCAGCTACAGTCAGAGCTCAACGAACAGTACCGGCGGGATATCTCCAAGTATGCAAGCGGGCGAGCCCTGCAGGTGCAGAGCATCTACGATCAGCTCCCTATTATGCTCGAGGGCGAAAACAAGCGCTTCGTGCTCAATTCCATTGACCCCAAGGCGCATTATGAGAAGTACCAGCGAGATTTTGTCTGGCTTGTCGATGCCGGCGTTGCTCTCAAAGCCGATATCGTAACCGAGCCAAAGTCGCCCCTGCTCAAGACGGCACGGCCATCGCAGTTCAAGCTATACCAATCGGATACGGGCATGTTGATGGCGCGCTACCCCGTTGGAGTCGCCCAAGCGGCGTATCTTGATAGCAAGGAGCCCAATCTGGGCGGCATTTACGAAAACGTGGTGGCCCAGCAGCTGGCTGCCCAAAATCGCCAGCTTTACTACTATCAGACAAAAAAGCGCGGTGAAGTGGACTTTGTGGTCGACGGACCGGATGGGACGGCTGTTCCGATCGAGGTTAAATCGGGCTCCTATTACCACGCGCACGCTGCGCTCGGTCATGTGCTTGATACGGCTGAATATGGCGTAAGGCTCGGGATTGTTTTCTCGAGAGGCAACGTTGAGCGCAACGGAGCGGTTCTCTATTTGCCGCTATATGCGACCTGGGCCCTTTCGGATGTTTTGGGCGACTCCTGCGCCGAGGGGATAAAGCTGGAGGTCAAGCCGGTCTAGGGCCAGTCCCGGATGTGACAAAGGGACAGTCCCTTTGTCACATTCATGAGTGTGGATTTTCTCCCACCGAGATAACGAGCGTGGATTTTCTCCCGTTTAGAGCGCACTCGAACGCTCAAAGTGGGAGAAAATCCACGCTCGTTTTATGCCGATGGCGTGGCCCGTGTGCCCGCGCCGCCCGAGCGCCTACAGCTGCTCGAGCATGGCGGTGCAACCGGCGAGTACATCGCGGTAGGTGGCGTCGAAATTGCCGGTGTACCAGGGGTCGGCCACGTCGCCGGGGCGATCGGTCCAATCGAGCAGGCGCGAGATCTTGCCATCGGGGTCCTTCCCAAAAATTCGGTACAGGGCGCGGGCGTTCTCGTCGTCCATATAGACAATGTGGTCCCAGTCGCCATACTCCGCGCGACGCACCTGACGTGCGCGATGTGCGACGACGGGAATCCCGACCTCGCGTAGCTTGGAACGGTACCGTGGTGTGGCGGGTTGCCGATCTCCTCGGTCGAGGTCGCCGCGGAATCGATGGCAAACTCCGCCTCGCGCCCAGCGCGGCGCACGAGCTCGGTAAACACCGACTCGGCCATCGTCGAGCGGCAGATGTTTCCATAACAGATAAACAGTACGCGTTGCATATGCGGTTTCCTTTCTAGGCGGTCGCGCAGGGCTTACAGACTGCTCTTGAGGCAGTTTGCTCCAATAAAGCCCGCTGCGTAGTTTACCTGCGATAATAACAAGAGTAGACCTTTAATCCCAACGCTTCTACTGTGTTCAACGAGCTGAATGGCTCTAAAAATCAGTTTCCAATATAGGGTGGAGAATCCACTTTATTAAGGTCGGAAATCAGTCAAAAGTAACAGCAAAAGTAGTAAAAACGTAGTACGGCTCAAATTTTTACTACCAATGTCTACCTGCACTGATAATTGTTCTCGGGGGAAGCGGGCACTGCGGGGGCGCGTCAACAGCGCGCGATTTCCGCGTCGCAGCGCTACCCTGATGCTGAACGCCGGGACGATGACCCACTG
>CABUVH010000159.1 GCA_902494935.1 uncultured Collinsella sp. | reverse complement strand
GCGTTTGCTTAACGCTCGCGCCCTGCACAGAGTTCGATTCTCCGCGGTACGGACTAGAAATAAAAAGGCAGGTAGATACGAATATCTACCTGCCTGTTGCTTATGGTGGAGGCGCGGAGAATCGAACTCCGGTCCACGAAAGCCCCCTGATTGGCATCTCCAAGCTCAGTCGCTGGTTTAGTCTCGGACGCTTTGCGCGCAGCGACACGCTCGCGGCATCCCAACCGGTTCGGTCTTAGCCCGCGCCATACCGATTACGTGCGCGGGAGCATTCCCCTAAAATGACGTCGCGCCGGTGTCGGGGAAATCACCGGGTTGACGCGCCGCTATAAACTAAGCAGCAAGAGCCATAGGCTCAAAAGAAGAGTTGTTGTCAATTCAATTTGACGGTACCCCTGTTTAACGAGGCGAGGAGACCTCGGCTTGCTTCCTCTCTCAGAGCTATCGTGTCGAAACCAGTCGCCCCCGAATGTCGGGAAAGTCTGGATGGCATTGGGCACGAGCACCCAACACCCGTCGACTTTTCAAGGAACATGCAGGGCGAGCCCCGCTTGTGGAGTGTTATCTTACCACGTTCTGAAAGCGGACAGCTGTTCTATGCACGAGCTGTGAAGACCCTAATGTGCACCATACTTCGCACTTTTGCTACCGAACGCGTCACGTATATTTTCGCCAAGCAAAATTGACCCGCCGAAAGGACCGTTATGGATACCAAGCAGCAACTCGTCAATGCCCTCGCAGGCCTGGGCTCAACCATTACCGAAGCCATGGATGTCATCGAAGGCTTTGTCCCCTGTGGACATCCCGCCCTCACGGTATCGAACGCACTCGTCGCGCTGGACGCTGACGATGATGCAGCTCTCGCCCAGCAGCTTGAGACCGTCGAGGGCTTTATCGACCACGTGAGTGAGAACCGCGGCGTGGCCGCCTACCACGACATCGAGGTCGAGCTCGCGGGTCCCAAAGCCGATCTGTTCGCAGCAATCCGCAAGGTAGGCGCCCTTATGCAGACCGCAGGCGTCAAGAACACCCAGGTCAACGAGTGGGTCTACCGCAGCCTGGCAGCACTCGACAGCTCTGACGAAAAGGCAGCCGAGCAGCTCGCAGAAAGTCCCGCCATTAAGGCCGAGCTTTTGTAAATAGCAGACGCGGGCCCCTTGGCGCATCGTCGTCCAAGAGGCCCGCAAACAGTTCGCGTTAACCGATAGCCGCGCCGCCGCGTTCGGTCAAAGCCAGAATCGGCATCATTTGACGAGGTGTCTTTGCTGCAAGATCGGCATGTTCGAGCAGCTTGCGATCGTTAGTTACCAAGTAATCGACCTGCGCGCGCTTGCACGCGGCGAGCACCAAGTTGTCCTCGTAATCGCGATGGAGCGCTAAGTATTTGTCGGCCAGCCAAAGGTCCGACGCATCTGCACCCACGGCCGTAGCGTTTTCGGTCATATTCCGAACAAACGCCAGCGCCGCATCGCCAATCGCGCGGGCAGAAGCCTCGTCGAGCGCTCCCCCGCTGGCAAGAACGCTACGCTTCAGCTCGTGTTGGACAACATACAGCACGTCCTTAGCGATATGCACCGGAAAGAACAGCAACGCCCCCGTCTCCGTCGCCTGCCCAATAAACGCACGCGCGGCAAGCGACTCGGCATGGTCGACGCAAAACGAATCAACCCATACGTTGGCATCCACCATGATCTTGAGAGGCGCCCCACTCACTGGATCATCCCCTTTTGGCAATAATGCTCATCCATGGCTTCGGAATAGATTGTGTCCCAACCGCGATCGTCGGATACGGGCAACGCAGCGATGCCCAAATCTGCATAAAGCCGGTCTGCCGCTGCCCACGACGCGGCGAACGGAGTATCGGGCGCGACGGTCTGCTGCCGGTCGTCGACGGCCGCAAGCACTTCCTCGCACTGCCCGCCACCCTGCGCGACCTTGGCCACCACCTTTTTGATGAGCTCGGGCAGTGACCCGCCCGAAAGCCGCAGCGCTTCCTCGGCACGGTTCTTGACCTGGCGATCCACGCGAACGTTCACCTGCGCCATGCCGTCAACAGCACCCATCTCAACCTCACCTTCGACTTCCGCTATCTTAGCTAGCACAACTATATATTGCTGCTAGCACATGGTCAAACGCAAAAGGCCTGCATTCTGGCGGCTGCAACACCGCCCAAATGCAGGCCAAAAACTTAAGTAAAAGCGCTAATGCAGGTAAGCCTTCGCGTTGCTCAGGCTGTAGGCAATCGTCGAACCATTGTGCAGCAACGACGACGTCTGCGGGGTAATCGCGCCGGTAATGCCGAGCGCCAAGAGTGCTGAGTTGGTGAGCATCACCTTAGAGTAGGAGCTCGTCAGACGATCAACGAGGCCCTGACTCATACGGCGCAGGCGCACGATTGCAGCCAGATCCGTATCGGTCAGGATGATATCGGCGACCTCCTTGGCGATGTCGCTTCCGCCACCCATCGCCAGGCCCACGTCGGCCAAACCGAGCGCCGGCGAATCGTTGACGCCGTCGCCCACCATGGCAACATGGCGCCCCTCACTCTTAATGCGCTCCACATAAGCGTACTTGTCCTCGGGCAGCAGCTCGGCCTTAAACTCGTCGACTCCCGCCTCGCGCGCAATGCGCTCGGCCGTGCGCTCGGAGTCGCCCGTGAGCATAACGACATGTTTGACGCCCAGCGCATGCAGATCGGCGATGGCCTCGCGCACTCCGGGCTTGAGCGGATCCTCGATGCCGAGCACGCCCACGACCGTGCCGTCGACCGCCAGGTACAGCGGCGACAAGCCCTGCATCTGGGACTCGATGCGCTCCTTGATGTCGGATTCGAGCTGCGCGCCCTCATCCTCAAATACAAAGTGCGCGGAACCGATGATGGCGCGACGCCCTTCGATGGACGAAGCGATACCGTGTGCCACGATGTACTCGACGGCGGCGTGGCGCTCGCGATGCTCGAGCCCACGCTCGCGGGCGGCGTTGACCACGGCACGTGCCACCGGATGCGGAAAATGCTCCTCCAAGCAAGCGGAAAGGCGCAGGATCTCGTCCTCGCTCCAGCCATCGGTGGTGAGTACGCAGGCAAGACGCGGCTGCGCCTCGGTGAGCGTGCCGGTCTTATCAAACACGATGGTGTCGGCCTTGGCAAACGCCTCAAAGTACTTCGCGCCCTTGACCATAACGCCCATCTTGGCGGCATCGCTCATGGCGGTCATGACGGCGACCGAACCCGTGAGCTTGAGTGCGCACGAGTAGTCGACCATCAGCGCCGCTGAGGTCTTGATAAGGCTGCGGGTGGTAAGCGCAACCAGGCCCGCGAGCAGGAAGTTCCACGGGACAATCTTGTTGGCGAGGTCCTCCATATGCGACTGGCCCTCGGACTTGAGTGAATCGGCCGTCTGCACGAGCGAGACGATCGAGCGGAGCTTGGTCTGAGCCGTGTTGGCGCGCACGCGCACCAAGATGCTGCCGTCTTCCACGACGGTCCCGGCGAACACGTCGTCGCCCACGCTGCGCTCAACGGCAAGCGGCTCGCCGGTCAGGGTCGCCTGGTTGACCATGGCGCTCCCCTGCTCGACAACACCGTCGATGCAAATGGACATGCCAGTGCGCACGGCGACCAAATCGCCGGGTTCAAGCTCGGTGGCGGCAACGCTTACCTCGGTGTCGCCGACGACCTTTTGCGCCTTATCGGGCACATCGAGCAGCGAGTTGATGAGCTCGTTTTCGCTCATGGCGCGGGTGTAGTCCTCGAGCAGTTCGCCCACGTTGAGCAGGAACATCGTCTGCCCCGCGGTGTCGACATCACGCTTGACGAACGAAATGCCGATGGCCGAAGCGTCGAGCACAGGAACGGTCAGGCGTGGCTGCGCCAGCTCATGAAGGGCGGCGCGCAAAAATGCCATGTAACCGGCCACGACAAACACCGCACGCAGAGGCGTCGGCAAGAACCAGCGACGTGCGTAGTGGGCGCCGATAAGTGTGGCAAGATCCATGACGAGTTTGTGCTTGCGTGGCTCAAGCTGCATCACGTAACCCGACTTGGCATCGGCGATAGCTTGAGCATCGAGTGCGCCCAAGGCGTCGAGCACGCTTGCGCGGCGCGGCTCGTCGTATTCCAGCGCCATCTGGCCAATGCGGCCATACACGCGCACCTTGCGCACGCCATCGATGTCGCCGCCAAGCTTTAGAAGCGCATCGAGATCGCTCTCTGGCACAGGACCCG
>CABUVH010000158.1 GCA_902494935.1 uncultured Collinsella sp. | reverse complement strand
CTGCGCAAACGTCCCCTGTGCCATCACTTCCTCCAATCTCACCCAGGGTAGCTAATTTGGGACGGGGCTATTTTAGCTACCCCCATATGTCGGTTGAGATGTATTCCGACCCCGACTCATTCGCCATCAGCCAAAGGGTAGCTAAAATAGCCCCGTCCCAAATTAGCTACCCCGGGTGAGATTGGAGGAAGTGATGGCGCAGGGGACGTTTGTGCAGGCGCTTCGTAAGGAGGCGGCGCTTAGCAGCACCTTTATGAAGGGGCGCTCGCTCATGCTCAACGGTGCCGTGCTGTCGTTTGAGGACTCCGGCTCGCGCTTCTCCAAAAACGTGAACATCGAGGGCACGGTGCGTGGCTCGCGCGGCGACCTGTACAAGACGCGCGTGGCGCTCGATATGGACGAGCACGAGGTTATCGACTACGACTGCGATTGTCCCGCCGCCTTCCGCTATTCCGGCATGTGCAAGCACGTTATCGCCACGGCGCTGGCGTATCTGGATGCCAGTGGCGCCGAGCCCGTCGAGGGCTTGCGTACGCCGGTCCGCACGTTTACGGTACCGCCCGCACAGTCCAAGCAGCCCACGCGCCCCGCGCCCACCGCATCTGCGGTCAACCCCAACTTTCCCTTCCCGGCGCCCGTCCCCACGAGCCCGAGCCTTGTGGCGGCGCTTTCCGATCTTTCGGACGCGCGCATGGACGAGCTCGTGGCCATGCGTCGCAAGCTCGCCAGCACCATTGACCCCGATGCGCCCAAGGCGGTGCTGGAGCCCTCACTGGTGCCGTACTACAATCCGCTGTTTGCCGATCGCTTTAACTGGGCACTCGAGTTTCGCATTCGCTGCGGTTCGGTGTCCTACGTGGTTAAGGATATCGACGGCATGGCCGATGCCTATGTGCGCGGCGGTACGTTCTCCTATGGCAAGAAGCTTACGTTTGTTCATGTGCCCGAGGCTTTCGATGACGTGTCGACAAAGCTGCTCGACTTTATCGCAATGACGGTCGCCTACCTAGGCGATATTACGAGCTCGCGCTCGGCATCGTATGACTTTGCCCGCAGCGGTTTTGTCGCCGAGCGTCAGTTGCCGGTATCCGAGTATTCCGTCGTGTCCGTGCTGGACCTGCTGCGTGGCAGGACCTTGTCCTTTGAGCCTGCTTGGTCGCGGGGGACGACGACGCACCGATCCTACGAGGTGGCCGTCGAGCCGTCGCCGCAGGGGGAGGGTGAAGTCCCGGCTAAGCGCCCGCCGCTCCTTGCCGCCAAGATTGCACCGGCGGCGGGAGGTAGCTACGACTTGCGCCTGCCGGCCGATGTGCACTGCTTTGTCGCTGGTGACGCAGCCTATCTGGTCGATACGCGCCGCGCGCGCCGTACCGACACGGCGTTTGCCCAGCATGCGGCGCCGTTCCTATCGCACTTGTTGCCCTGCCGCACGCCGGTCCATATCGCCGCCGACCAGGTGGGCGAGTTCTGCCGCATGGCGCTGCCGATCTTGCGCGACTACACCGACCTGACCGCTCCCGCCGTACTTGACGCCGTGGCGCCCGAGCCGAGTTTTGCCATGGCGATTGGCGTCGACGATGGCCTTGTGACCTGCAAGATTACGGTGGCCTACGGCGATTGGTCGGCAGATCTCTTTAGTCTTGGTGCTCCGGGCAGTCCTTTCGAAGAGCAACGCCCCGGCGTTCCGCCCCGCGATACGCTGGCGGAGTTTCGCGTTATGGACACGGCTGCCATGTACTTCGATTTCCGCGAGGGCGGCCTGGCGTTTGAGGAGCGCGATGACGAGAGCCTGTTCCACTTGCTGACCGAGGGCCTGTCTGCCCTGTCCGAGCTGGGCGAGGTCATGCTCAGCGACCGCCTGCGCCAGATTTCGGTTCGCCCTGCGCCCAAGCTCTCGGTGCGCGCCACCGTCAAGAGCAACTTGCTCGACGTCGAATTGGGCGCAAGCGGCCTTTCGGCGGCCGATCTTGCCATCTACCTCGACTCCTACAAGCGTCATCAGACGTTCGCGCGCCTTACGTCCGGCGACATCGTGCGCCTGGATGAGGGCGCTCGTGCCGCGTTTGGCCTTGCCGAGGACTTGGGCGTCGATGCCGTCGACCTGCTCGACGGCGTGTCGCTTCCTGCGTCGAGCACCCTTTTTGTCGATAGCATGCTCGCGCGCACGCCGGCGCTCGAGGCCGATCGCGACGCGGCGTTCCGCCGCACCGTCGAGCGCCTGGACACGCTCGGCAAGATGGACTTTACGGTGCCCGCCTCGCTCAAGGCCACGCTGCGCGGCTATCAGGTCGACGGCTACCAGTGGCTCGGCTCGCTTGAGCATCTGGGCCTTGGCGGCATCTTGGCCGATGATATGGGTCTGGGCAAAACACTGCAGATGATCGCGCACATTCTGGCGCGCGTGGAGGCTGGGGATACCAAGCCCACGCTCGTGGTATGCCCCGCGTCGCTCGTGTACAACTGGACTGCCGAGTTGGAGCGCTTTGCCCCCTCGCTTGATGTGTGCGCCATCGTGGGCGCCAAGCCACAGCGTCGCGTGCAAATTGCCGGCGCAGCCGAGCACAACGTGGTGGTGACGTCGTATGACCTCATGCGCCGCGACATCGACGAATACGTCGAGCAGGACTTTGCCCGCGTAGTGCTCGACGAGGCCCAGTACATTAAAAACCCGCTCACCCAGGTGGCCCGCGCTGCCAAGCGCCTGCCGGCCGGCGTGCGCTTTGCCCTGACGGGCACGCCCATCGAAAACCGCCTGTCCGAGCTCTGGAGTATCTTCGACTTTTTGATGCCGGGCCTTCTGGGCACGCGTGACTCATTTGCCAAGCGCTTTGAGAGCCCCGTCGAGCATGCCGAGGGCGACAGCGCCGCTCGTCTGCAGGCGCTCGTGTCGCCGTTTGTGCTGCGTCGCGTCAAGGAAGATGTGGTGGCCGACCTGCCCGAGAAGATCGAGGATACGGTGATGGCGCAGCTTACCGGCGAGCAGCGCAAGCTCTACCTGGCCAACCAGGACCGCATTGCCCAGCAGGTGCAGCACCGCGAGGCCGGGGAGTTTAAGAAAGATAAGCTCAAAGTGCTTGCCGAGCTCACCAAGCTGCGCCAGATCTGTTGCGACCCGCATCTGCACTATGCGGACTACAAGGCGGGAAGCGCCAAGCTCGATACATGCATGGAGCTCGTCCACGGCGCGCTCGACGGTGGTCATCGTATCTTGCTGTTCAGCCAGTTTACGGGCATGCTCGATATCATCGGCAAGCGCCTGGCCAAGGAGGATATCGCCTTTCTTAAGCTCACGGGCGCTTCGTCTAAGGAGAGCCGCGCCAAGATGGTCGCGCAGTTCCAGGCAGGCGAGGTGCCGGTGTTCTTGATTTCGCTCAAGGCGGGCGGCGTGGGCCTCAACCTGACGGCGGCCGACGTGGTCATCCACTACGACCCGTGGTGGAACGTGGCGGCACAGGACCAGGCGACCGACCGCGCCCACCGCATTGGCCAGCAGCACACCGTGACCGTGTACAAGCTCATCGCCAAGGACACGATCGAGGAACGCATTATGCAGATGCAGGAGTCCAAGCGCGACCTGGTCAACAGCGTGCTCGGCGGCGATGGTATCTCGTCGGCGCTGTTCACGCGCGAGGATGTTCTGGCGCTGCTCGGTGGTGACGGTCGCTAGCCTCGCCCGTTATGTGTTCATTTGCCATGCCGTGGATGGCTCGGCGCTCTTTGGGCATAAGAACCATCGAGAACATTGGCACATCAGCAAAGGAGAACATCATGGCGAAATTCTTTAAGGACTCCGACGGCAAGCTCGTTGCCGCCCTTGGCGACGGCGTTGCAACCCCTGCCGGCTGCACGGAGCTGACGGCGAACACCGAGGATGCGGCGCACGAGAAGCATGTGCCTGTTGTCGAGATCGAGCGCGACGGCCACGTCATTCGCGCACGTGTGGGCTCGACCGAGCATCCCATGCTGCCTGAGCACTATATCGAGTGGATCGCGCTTGAGGCCGAGGGCCGCCTGGAGGTCCATTACCTTGAGCCCGGCATGAAGCCCACGACGTTTTTCGCTGGCGGCTCCAAGACCGGTACCGTCTATGCCTACTGCAACCTGCATGGGCTGTGGTCCGCGACGTTCTAGGAGCGCGCCCCCGCTCGGGGTATCATAGCTAGCATATGCACATGCGAGCGCCGGCTGCATCATGCGGCCGGCGCTTTTACTACGACAACGATGGTTT
>CABUVH010000157.1 GCA_902494935.1 uncultured Collinsella sp. | reverse complement strand
GTGACGTTTATGCGGTCTGCGCCGGTGGAAGCGATTGAGGTTGCTGGCGGCGAGGCTACCGACGGGGCTGTGCGCTTTACGCTGGCAACGCCCGCTGGAGACGTGCACTGCCGTTACCTGATCAACGCCGCAGGCAACGGAGCCGCGGACATCTCGCATATGGCCGGTGCCGAGGAGTTTCAGATGGTCTGGCGCCAGGGCAACATCGTGGTGCTGGACAAGGAACCGCGTGCACTCATGCCGCTCTACCCCGTTCCCACGCCGGTGTCCAAGGGCGTTATCGTCACGGGTACCATACACGGCAACACCGTGATCACCGCGACCGCCGCCGTGCGCGAGCCGGGCGACACGCAGACCTATGCGGACGACGTCAACGCGCTCCTGACCGGCGCGCGCAAGCTGGTGCCCGATCTGGACACGCGCCGCGTGGTGCGCGCATTTGCCGGCGGGCGTCCGGTCATTCAGGGAACGAACGACTTCTTTATTGGGCAGTCGGCCGTGGTGCCGGGGCTGTTCCAGGCGGCGGGCATCCAGTCGCCGGGCGTGGCGAGCGCGCCGGCCATTGCCGAGCGCATGGAGCTTGTGATGCGTGAGGCGGGCGTGGAGCTGCACGAGCGGGCGGACTGGAACCCAATTCGCCGCGAGCCGGACGACTTTGACCGCGCACCGCTGGCGCGCAAGGAAGAACTCATTGAGTCCGATCCCGCGTGGGGGCAGATTGTCTGCCGCTGCGAGACGGTGCCCGAGGCCGAGATTGTGGCCGCGATTCGGCGCCGCCCGGGTGCAATTTCGGTCGAAGGTGTCAAGCGCCGCTGCCGCGCCGGCATGGGTCGGTGCCAAAGTGGCTTTTGCCAAAGCCGTGTGGTGGCGATTCTTGCCCGAGAGCTGGGCTGTGACCCCAGCGAGGTACTGTTGGAGGATGCCGGTTCTTGGCTGGTCGAGGGTCCGCTGAAGGGGGTGCGCTAGGATGGCGAAATTCAAATCGAGCGCGATTGATTGCGGCGTCGTAGAAGCCGTACAAACGCAGGCGTTCGACGTGGTCGTTATCGGCGGCGGACCTGCCGGCATGGCGGCCGCGCTGGCCGCTCATAAGGCCGGAGCGCGCATGGCCATCGTGGAGCGCGAGCAGCACCTGGGCGGCATCCTCCGCCAGTGCATCCACCCCGGCTTTGGCCTGTCGCACTTTAAACAGGAGCTCACCGGTCCCGAGTACGCGCAGCGCTTCATCGACCAGGTGCACGCAACCGACATTGCGCTGTTCCTGAACAGCATGGTGCTTGGGATTGATTCAAGCGAGCCTGCGGAAGACACCGCGGTCCACACCGTCACGCTCATGAGCCCCACCGGCATGATGCAGCTCACTGGGCGCGCGGTCGTCCTTGCCATGGGCTGCCGCGAGCGCACCCGCAGCGAGATCAAGATTCCCGGTAGCCGTCCCGCCGGCGTATTTACGGCCGGCTTGGCGCAGCGATACATCAATATCGAGAACCTCAAGCCCGGCTCGCGCACCGTCATTTTGGGCTCGGGCGATATCGGGCTGATCATGGCACGTCGCTGCACGCTCGAGGGGATTTCGGTCGAAGGCGTGTACGAGCTCATGCCGTACGCCAACGGTCTGCGCCGCAATGTAAAAAACTGCCTGGACGACTTTGGAATTCCGCTGCATCTGTCCACCACAGTCACGCGCGTGATCGGGCACGACCGCGTGGAAGCCGTCGAGGTGAGCCAAGTCGACGAGCGCCTGGCGCCCATTTCGGGGACCGAGCGCATTGTTCCGTGCGACACGCTGCTGCTTTCGGTAGGCCTGATTCCCGAGAATGAGCTTTCGGTTGCCGCGGGCGTGGAGCTGGACCCGCGCACGCACGGCGCCGTGGTGGACCAGAGCCTGCAGACGGGCGTGCCGGGCATCTTTGCCTGCGGCAACGTGCTGCACGTGCACGACCTGGCCGACAACGTGACGACCGAGTCCGAGAGGGCTGGCGCAGCTGCGGCGGCGTACGCACTGGTCTGTGGTGCTGTGGCCGATGCGGACGCTGCGGGCCCAGGCTGCCAGCTCACGGTCTCCCCCGCCGGCATTGCGGGCTACGCGCTGCCGGGACGCATTACGGCTGTGGCACTCACCAAACTCAACTTCCGCGTATGCCGACCGGTCAACGCCGCCCGCGTGCGCATTCTGGCAGGCGGCGAGGAACTGTATGCAGGCAAGGTCCGCCCGTTTAAACCGAGCGTAATGGAAAGCTTCCCGCTGCCGGCAAAGGTAATCCAGCGCGCACTCGACCTGGGTGTTAGCGAGATTGTCCTGTCCGTCGACCCCGTTGAAGAGGCGTAAGGCCATGAGCATAAACGCGATCGAAACGCTGCAGTTCAACTGCACCACCTGCCCATCCGAGTGTCTCCTGACCGTAGAGGTGGAGCGCGACGCAGACGGCGCCGTGGTAGAGGTGCACTCAGTGACCGGCAACAGTTGCCCACGAGGTGATAAGTTTGCACATCAGGAGCTCACCTGCCCCATGCGCGTGCTCACCACTACCGTAGCAGTATCTGGCGGCGACGAGACGCTGCTGCCTGTCCGCACCGCCAAGGCCATCCCGCTAGAACTCCACGCCCAAGCCATGAACCTCATCCGAGGCCTGGTCGTCAACGCCCCCATCCGCATGGGCGACGTCGTACTGGAAGACCTCCTCGACACCAGCATCAACCTCATCGCCAGCATGGACATCAACCGAGCCCAAGTAGCTAATTAGGGACGGGGCTCTTTTAGCTACCCCGCCATCCACCCAGCCCTCTTCAATTGCGGTGAAATAGTTCCTGATTTCCGCCAAAACCCCGGCATCCAGGAACTATTCCACCGCAACTTATGTGAAGGCGCTTGGGATACTATGGTGGCACCCTAGCGAAAGGATGTTTCATGGCACATGTCGATGACCAGCGTGTGGCGCGCGTGCTCGATGCGCTCGAGGCTCAGCACACCGGCGCGCAGCTGCTTGTGAATGACCCGTGGTCGATCTATTACCTGACCGGCTTTTATGCCGATATGTTCGAGCGTTTTTGCGGCGTGCTGCTCGCGCGCGGTGCCGAGCCGGTGATCCTAGTCAACGCCCTGCACCAGCTGCCAGAGTACGACAATGCCCGCGTCGCCTACCACACCGATACCGACGTCGTGACCGACGCCATCGCGAGTGAGATCGACCCAGACAAGCCGCTTGGCATTGATACCGTCATGCGTTCCGGCTTTTTGGTGCCCCTCATGGAGCGTCACGCCGCGAGCGAGTTCTTCCTAGGCGACTTTGCCGTCACCGCCGCACGCACCCACAAGGATGCCGCCGAGCAGGAGCTTATGCGCGCGTCCTCTGCCGCCAACGACGCCGTGATGGCCGACGCCATCAAGCTCGTCCACGAGGGCGTGACGGAGCGCGAAATTGCCGACCAGATGCTCGGCTTGTATCGCAAGCACGGCTGCGAGGGCTTTAGCTTTCCGCCCATCGTGAGCTTTGGCGCCAACGCCGGCGACCCGCACCACGAGCCCGACGACACGGTACTCAAGCGTGGCGACGTGGTGCTGTTCGACATTGGCGGACGCCATCGCAACTACTGCTCGGACATGACGCGCACGTTCTTTTGGGGCGAGCCGGACGCGGAGACCGCACGCATCTACGACATCGTGCGCCGTGCCAACGAGGCCGCCGAGGCGCTCATCGCACCGGGCGTGCGCATATGTGACCTAGACCGTGCCGCGCGCGACGTGATTGAGGACGCTGGCTACGGCAAGTACTTTACGCATCGCCTGGGCCACTCGATCGGCCTGCAGGACCACGAGCCAGGCGACGTCTCGCTCGTCAACGAGCAGGTCGTTGAACCGGGCATGACGTTCTCCATCGAACCGGGCATCTACCTCCCCGGCCGCACCGGAGTCCGCATCGAAGACCTAGCCCTGGTGACCGAGAACGGCGTCGAGATTCTCAACGCCTACCCCCACGATCCGGTCCGCCTAGACTAGCCAATGTGCCAAAGGGACAGTCCCTTTGGCACATCCCGTTAACGCAGTGCCACGAAAACGAGCCATCTACTACGTTTAACTCGCATGGGTCGACCATGCGGGTCTTTTTTAAAAACCAGCAAGCCATCTACCTGCACTGATAATTGTTCTCGGGGGAAGCGGGCACTGCGGGGGCGCGTCAACAGCGCGCGATTTCCGCGTCGCAGCGCTACCCTGATGCTGAACGCCGGGACGATGACCCACT
>CABUVH010000156.1 GCA_902494935.1 uncultured Collinsella sp. | reverse complement strand
TGGAACGGGGGAAACGGCGGTCGACGAAACTGGAGAGGAGGTATTACGAGCTCCTGTGCGAATTGGAGAGAGCGCTCCCGCAAACTGCCTCTTGACAACTTATAGGAGCGTCGGTTTTAATATCACCAAATTGACCGTGGTTGAGATCATTCAAATTGTCGTAGTAAACCGAAGTACTTTTGTTTGACTACAAATAGTATCCGTCTGGGCGTTTTCGAATACAGCGAAAATTTGGATGGTAAAACGATTTTCTAGGACAACCGTTCGCCGATGGTAAACGGATGTTGTTTATACAGCCTGTGTACAACAGATATACTTACATCCTGTGCGTAAAGCCCATGGCCCGCAGGCCGTGATTCTATTGAACTGGACCGTATTATGAGATTGATTCACAACAGCCGTCTGCCGCAGTTTCGTACTCCGTTTGGCGCTGTGACCACTGGAACTTCCGTTTCGCTATCGGTGATTTTGGAGGATGCCGACCCCAACCAGGCAACGCTTACCCTGCGTACCTGGGTCGATGAAATCGGTGAGTCTCTATATCCCATGACGCACGAGGGCGACGGCATATTTACCGTAGAACTTGAGTGCACTGAGCCCTGTCTTATCTGGTACAGCTTTATCTGCAACATCGAGGGCCAGCCCGAGGTTCGCCTGGGCGCACCGCAGGGCCGCACCGGCGGCGAGGGCGTAACCTACGACTACGCCGAGGTTCCGTCCTTCCAGATCACCGTTTACAAGCACCGCGAAGTGCGTCCCGAGTGGTACGAGCGCGGTATGGTCTACCAGATCTTCCCCGACCGCTATGCACGCGACGAAAACTGGCGCGAACGCACGCTTGCCGAAGTTGAAAAACCGCGCAAAGGAATCCAGCGCCGCATGGTCGAGGACTGGAACGAACCGCCCGAGTACGAGCGTGCCGAAGACGGCTCCATCAAGACCTGGGATTTTTACGGCGGCTCGCTCAAGGGTATCCAAAATGACCTGCCCCGCATTGCCGAGCTAGGCTTTACGGCCATCTACCTCAACCCCATCTTTGAGGCCGCGAGCAACCACCGCTACGACACGGCCGATTACACCAAGATCGACCCGATTCTGGGCACCGAGCAGGACTTTACGGAGCTGTGCGAGGCGGCCGAGAAGCTCGGCATTTCCATCATCCTTGACGGTGTCTTCAACCATACGGGCGACGACTCGATCTACTTTAACCGCTACGGCAATTATCCCGGCGTCGGTGCTTGGCAGAGCAAGGACTCGCCGTGGCGCGATGCGTTTTACTTCCATGAGGACGGTTCGTATGACTGCTGGTGGGGCGTGGGCAACATGCCCGCCATCAATGAGAGCTCCGAACTGGTGCGCGAGCGGCTCCTGGGCAAGGACGGCGTGATTCGCAAATGGCTGCGCGCCGGTGCCCACGGCTGGCGACTCGATGTGGCAGATGAACTTTCCGATGACTTCCTGGCTGAGATCAAAAAGGCCGTGCTCGCCGAGAAGCCCGACGCGCTGCTGCTCGGCGAAGTTTGGGAAGACGCCTCCAACAAGATCAGCTATGGCCATCTGCGCCGCTATCTGCAGGGCTCCGAGCTTGACTCTGCTATGGATTACCCCTTCCGCGACATGGTCATCGGCTTTTTGATGGGCTACAAGAACGCCTATCAGGCTGCCGAGGACATCGAGACCCTCCGCGAGAACTACCCGCGTGAGGCATTGTCCTGCGCGCTCAATCTGCTTTCGAGCCACGATCGTCCGCGCATTATCTCGGTGCTCGGCGGTGGTCCCGACGAGTCGCAGCTGCCCGAGAGCGAGCGCAGCAAGTGGCGCCTGGACGAGAACTCCATGGGCCTGGCCAAGAGCCGCTTTTGGCTGGCGACGCTCATGCAGATGACCTTCCCGGGCGTGCCCTCGATCTATTATGGCGACGAATACGGCTTGGAGGGCCTCACCGATCCGGGCAACCGCCGCACCCTGCCGACCAAGGACCAGCTCCACGACTTCGATACGCTGGCCATTGTTAAGAACGCGTCTGCTGTCCGCCGCGCACTGCCCTTTATGGTCGATGGCGAGATCAAGGCCTTTGCGCTCAACGACGAAGTCTTGGCTTACACCCGAACGGGCAAAGACGGCGAGGCCGCGACGGTTATCATCAACCGCAGCCTGCGCAATTCGCACCGCGTGACGATTCCGGCGCTCGGCGAATGCGCGAGCGACGTGATCAGCGGCCACGAATGCGAGATCCACAACCGCACGGTTACGCTCGACCTGTACCCGTTGGGCTCTTCGATCATCTATCACCATGCCGAGAAGCGCCTGCAGGAGCCGCTCGACCATGGCGCAGGCGTCGTGTGCCACATTACCTCGGTGCCGACCGATGACGGCAAGCCCGGCACAATCGGTGCGCCCACGCGTCGTTTTATCGACCACCTGGCCGCCATGGGCATGCGCTACTGGCAGGTCCTGCCCGTCAACCCGACGGACTTCTTCCGCTCCCCCTACGCCGGCCCCTCGGCCTTTGCAGGCAATATCGACCTGCTGCCCGAGAGCCACGAGGAGCTGGCTGCCGACTTCGTCACCTGGAAGGCCCGCGGCGGAGAGGATGCCGACCCGCTGTACACGGCGTTTAAACATCGCAACGCCGACTGGCTCGAGAAGTACTGCGTCTACATGGCGGTAAAGAAGCACTTTGAGGGACTGTCGCGCCACGATTGGCCGGCGGATGTCGCGCGCTACAACGAGTACCTGATCGATGACAAGCGCTTCCATGACGAGGCCGAGCTGCAGGCGTACATGCAGTATCGCTTTGACCTGGCCTGGTGCGAGCTTATGAACTATGCACACAAGAAGGGCATCGAGGTCATCGGCGATATCCCGATGTATGTCTCGGACGATTCGGCCGACGCGTGGAGCGAGCCCGAAAACTTCTGGCTGTCCGACACCGGCAAGGCGATTGAGATTTCGGGCGCGCCGCCCGACAACTTTGCACCCGAGGGCCAGGCCTGGGGCAACCCCACCTTCCGCTGGGATCACATGAAGAAGAACGGCTATCGCTGGTGGATGGATCGCCTGCGTCGTGCGTTCGCGCTCTACGACCGTGTGCGCCTGGACCACTTCCTGGGCTTCCACAGCTACTTTAGTATCCCCGCGGGCAAGGCTTGCGCCGACGGCCGCTGGCTGGCTGGCCCGGGCAAGGACCTGTTCCAGACGGCCTACGACGAGCTGGGTCCGCTCAACTTTATTGCCGAGGACCTGGGCTATTTGACGCCAGGTGTTCGCGCGATGGCTTCGACCTGTGGCTTCCCCGGCATGGACGTACTGGAGTTTAGCAACTACGACGTTCGCTGCGGAATTCATCCCACGCCGGGCAAGATCCTGTACACCTCGACGCACGACACCTCGACGCTTGCCGGCTGGTGCACGCGCTCCTTTGCGGGCGGCGACGAGCCGAGCGGCATTGCATTGGCAGGCGAGCTCATGGGCAATGCCCTGGCAAGCGATGCTCCGCTCGTGATGATGCCGTTGCAGGACGTGCTGGGGCTTGGCGACGATGCACGAATGAACGTACCGGGCGTGGCCACGGGCAACTGGACATGGCAGGCTGACGAGGCCGACGTTGCGGCAGCCGAGGAGAAAACTGCGAAGCTCCTGCGCAACACTCATAGATTCTGGGGCGAAGCGTGATAAAACCCCCGATATAGGGTACAGTTACAGCTGTTTGAATTTTTGCGGGCAGAGCGATCTGCCCGCTTTGTGCTGAAAAGGAAGTATTATGGCGCGCTACGATTACAAGTGCACGAGCTGCGGCAACGTGTTTGAGGTTGAGCACCCCATGTCCGAGACGCCCGAGGTCGTATGCCCCAGCTGCGGCGCCCCGGCATCCAAGACGTTCTCGGCCAGCGGCATTAAGTTCGAAGGCAGCGGTTTCTACAACACCGACCAGCGAAGCGGCGGCTCCAGCACCAGCGCCACCAGCGGCTGCTGCGCCAACTGCCCGCATAACCACTAGGAACCAAACAGCCCCGCGACCGACACCGATCGCGGGGCTGCTTCTTTAGCTACCCAGGTTTCCTTATGAGTTGCGGTGAAATAAGGACTGTTTGGTGGGTAGAAGCGGCTTTTCAATCCCTATTTCACCGCAACTTAGTCGTTACTTGCGGACCAGCCTGGCGCAGAAGTGGCCGTCGTAGGAGTCGGCGTTTACCGGCACGCTTTGGAAGAGGCCTCGTTCGTTCTGGCGTACGGATACGAGTTTCTTGGCCTGAACGAACTC
>CABUVH010000155.1 GCA_902494935.1 uncultured Collinsella sp. | reverse complement strand
CGCCGCAGCCGTCGGCGCACTGCTCGGGCGTGAGGGTGGCCAGGCACCCCACGTCGGCGATAACCACGCTCGGCTGCCAAAAGGCGCCGGCCAAGTTCTTGCCTGCAGCCAGGTCGATGGCGGTCTTGCCACCCACCGACGAATCCACCATGGCGAGCAGGCTCGTCGGGATCTGCACAAACTTGCAGCCGCGCATGTAGGTGGCGGCCACAAAGCCCGCCACGTCGCCCACGACGCCGCCACCGAGTGCCACGATCACGTCGGAGCGCGAAAGCTCGTGCTCTGCCACAAACTCCAAAATGGCAACATAGGTTTCGGCGCGCTTATGGGCCTCTCCGGCCTCGAAGGTGCAGATGCTCACCTCGTAGCCTGACGCCTCCAGGCTCTGCTTAACGGGCATCTGGTAGAGCGGGCCCACGTTGGTGTCCGTCACGATGACGGCCTTGGTACCGCCGGCAGTGGCGCGCACGAGTGGTCCCGCCTGCTCCAGCAAAAACGTGCCAACATGCACCTGGTAGGGGCGTGCAGTGTCGATATCGATGGTAATCGCCATAAGCTTCGGTCCTTTCGACCTGGCGTGATAGGTGGTCTAGTGGGAGGTCTCGTCGTCGAGCGCGCGCTTAATGCGGTCGCCCTCGGCAAGGAGATTCTCCAGATAGCGCTGGTCGCGGTCCTTGAGCGCACGGCTGTAGGCGCCGAGCGATTCGATCAGATGGTCGATCTCGTAGGCGAGCGCGTCGGCGTCGTCGATCATGAGCTCGGACCACATTTGCGGGTTGAGGTGCGCCACGCGGGTGAGATCGCGGTAGCTACCGGCCGAAAAGCCGTGGTGGACCTGGGCGGTGGGGCTTTTGACGTAGGCGTTGGACACCACGTGCGCAAGCTGGCTCGTGAAGGCGATGACGCGGTCGTGCTCGGCGGCGCTGGTCACGCTGAACTTGCCAAAGCCCAAGGGGCGCACCATCTCGCGCACCTGGCCCAAAAGCTCCAGTTTGAGCGCATCGTCCACCGCGGGCGGCACGAGCACGAGTGGCGCGCCCTGGAACAGGTCGGCGCGGGAGTGTGCGTAGCCCGAGTACTGCGTGCCCGCCATGGGGTGTGCGCCCACAAAGTAAAAGCCGTGCTCACGGGCAAGCTCAAAGGCACGTTCGCACACGATGCCCTTGACGCCCACGGTGTCGATCGCCACGGGACCCATGATGGCCTCGGTGTCGGTGGCGTCGGCGAGGGCCTGGGCATGCGCCTCGAGCCACTCGATGCAGGCCTCGGGGTAGCAAGCCAGGACGATGATGTCGCATTCGCCGAGTGTCTCGTCGTTGAGCTCTCCGGCGACAGTGCCCATGCTGGCGACCGTCATGACATCGTCATCGGGGTCCCAGGCCAGCACGCGGACGCCCGCCTGGGCATAGCCGCGGGCAAAGCTACCGCCGATGAGGCCAAGGCCGACGATACCGGCGCACTTGGGGCCGCCCTGGTTAACGCGCGCGTTTCTCACCGTACCCATGGGCTACTCCATGGTCTCTTGGCAGACGACCTCGCGGATGGCGCGAATGCGGCGCATGGTGTCGTCGAACTGGTCGGGGGTGAGGGCCTGAGCGCCGTCGGACCATGCGCGGCTGGGCTCGTCGTGGACCTCGATCTCCAGGCCGTTGGCGCCGCAGGCGGTCGCGGCGAGCGCCATGGGCTCAACGTAGCGGGTGTAGCCGGTGGCGTGGCTGGGGTCGGCGACGACGGGCAGGTGCGACAGGTGGTGCAGAACCGGCACGGCGTTGAGGTCGAAGGTGTTGCGGGTGCGGGTCTCGAAGGTGCGGATGCCGCGCTCGCACAGGATGACGTTGTCATTGCCCTCGCTCATGATGTACTCGGCTGCCATAAGCAGCTCGTCGATCGTGCCGGACATGCCGCGCTTAAGCAAGATCGGAGTCTGGGTCTTGCCGACCTCCTTGAGCAGGGGGAAGTTCTGGGCGTTGCGGGCGCCGATCTGCATGACGTCAATCTTTTTGTCCAAGAAGACCTGCACGTCGCGTGGGTCCATGATCTCGGTGACGATCGGCATGTCGAGCTCGGCAGACGCCTCGCACAGCAGGTCGAGGCCGGCGGGGCCCATGCCCTGGTAGGCGTAGGGGGAGGTACGGGGCTTGTAGGCACCGCCGCGCAGCATCGTGGCGCCGGCGGCCTTCACGCGGCGTGCGATGCGAATGAGGTTTTCGCCTTCGACGGAGCAGGGACCGGCGATGACCTGGAACTGGTCGCCGCCGATCTTGACGCCGTGACCGCAGTCGATGACGGAGTCCTCGGGGTGGAACTTGCGGTTGGCGCGCTTGAACGGCTCCGAGACGCGCTGCACGCGCTCGACGACATCCATGGACTCGAGCAGGAACGGGTCGATCTTGGTCGTATCGCCCACCAGGCCGATGATCGTCTCGTTCTCGCCGCGCGAGACGTCGGTCTTCAGGCCTTTTTTCTCAATCCAGCTGACGATATGGCTTACGGCCTCGTCGCTGGCGCTTTGCTTTAGAATTGCAATCATGGTGTGCCTCTCACCTCGATGGATAACCCTTGCAAAAACGGCCCGCATCGCGAGCCGTGTATATATGGTGCATGAGAGTTTATACTATCTGACTCGCTTTTGCCTTCTAAAGTGGGCCGTTGCGCCTCGTCTCCCACGGAATTGCAAAGCTTTTTCTTTTCTTTTGTTAGCCCATGACGCACTTGGGTATAATGCCAAGCGTTGGCCCTATTAGCTCAGGGGATTAGAGCGTCTGCCTCCGGAGCAGAAGGCCGTTGGTTCGAATCCAACATGGGGCACCATCGAACGTAAGACCGTCCGAACCTCGCATGGTCCGGGCGGTTTTTCTTATACCGACGCGACGTGATGGGACGTGGTATGGCAGCAACGGATATCGAGCGCGGACTCTCGACCGCCGAGGTCGAGGAGCGCATCGCCGCCGGTAAGATCAATCGCAACATGGAGCTCAAGACCAAGTCGGTCAAAGAGCTCATCATCGAGAACCTCTGCACGCTGTTCAATTTGATCAACGTGATCTTGGCGTTCCTGGTCATTTTGACCGGTTCGTTTAAGAATCTGACGTTCCTGTTCGTGGTGTTCCTCAATACCGCCATTGGCGTCATTCAGTCCATGCGTTCCAAGAAGATGGTCGATAAGCTCACGCTACTGACCTCCAAGAAGGCCATCGCGGTGCGCGACGGCGCCGAGGTGGAGCTCGACCTGGACCAGATCGTGCTCGACGACATCATCCGCCTGGGGCGCGGCGACCAGATTCCCGCTGACGCCGTGGTGGTTTCGGGCGAGGCGCTCGTGAACGAGAGCTTGCTGACGGGCGAGAGCGACCTTATCAAGAAACAGCCCGGTTCCGAGCTCATGAGCGGCAGTTTTATCGACTCGGGCCTGCTGCGCGCCCGCGTGATCCATGTCGGCGCCGACAACTACGTGGCAAAAATTAACAACGAGGCCAAGTACGTCAAAAAGGTCAATTCCGAGATCATGAACGCGCTGAACGCCATCGTGCGTTTTGCGAGCATCATCATGATTCCACTCGGTTTGGCGTTGTTTGCCTCGAGTGTGAGCGAACTGTGGGATGCCGCGGGAACCCCGGGCGATAGCGCGCTTTCGTGGTGCTTCTCCGAGCTGTTGGCCGGTCATGTGCCTTCGTCGGCGCTTTTGTCCACGGTGGGCGCCCTACTGGGCATGATCCCGCAAGGCCTGGTGCTGCTGACCTCGTCGGTGCTCGCCATCGCCACGGTGCGCCTGGCCCGCCGCAAGGTGCTGGCGCAGCAGCTCTACTGCATCGAGACGCTCGCTCGCGTCGACGTGCTGTGCCTGGACAAGACGGGCACCATCACGTCGGGCCGCATGGAGGTCGAGGGCACCTATCCGCTGCCGGTTGAGGGCGTGAGTCTGGGCACCGGCTCGGACGAGGCGGCTGTTCCCTTCGATACCACGGTGCTCGATTTTGCGCTGGCTAACGTCGCACGTGCGACTTCGGCCGATGCCAACGAGACCTGCCAGGCGCTGCTCAACTATTACGCCGATCGCCCGGTCGAGGTGTCTGAACCGCTGTCGGTCATTCCGTTCTCGTCGTCAAAAAAATGGAGTGGCGCTTCGTTTGCGCAGGGCTCCTATGTGATGGGCGCCGCGCAGTTTGTGCTTTCGGAGCGTGTGTTTTCGCAGGTCGAGAACCGTGTCGCCGAGCTTGCCGATACCTGCCGCGTGCTCGTGGTGGCGCGCGTGGACGGCTTTACGCCCGATGGCGATATGGTG
>CABUVH010000154.1 GCA_902494935.1 uncultured Collinsella sp. | reverse complement strand
GGCGCGCCAGGGAGATAGTGGACGAGATAGTCGAGAAGCGCGGTCTCAAGAAGGAGTAACATCGGGACTTGCAGCGACGGACCTCAGGACACTCTTACACCACGTCTGCGCGCGCGACCGTCTCGTCGCCCTCCAGGAAGATTTTTCGGGTCACAAAGTTGTAGACCATGACAAGCGCGGTGGCGCAGATCTTGGCGATATTGGCCTCGAGTCCCAGGCCGGCGTTGAGCGCCAGCACGATGCCGTCGTTGAGCACCAAACCGATCACGGACAGCACGACAAAGATGATGAACTCGCGGCGGCGGCTCATGCCTTCCTTGTGCGCAAACACGTACTTCATGCTTGCGAGGTAGTTAAAGATGAGTGAGATGATAAAGCCGCTGGTGTTGGCGATTAGGATGTTGAGGCCCAGACCGTAGTGGAGCAGATTCATAATGCCAAAGTCGATAACCGTGGCAATGACACCGACGACGCCAAATTTCATGATCTGCGCAAGGAGCTTTTGCATGGTACCTGCCTTAGGGTGGCGCGGGGACGCCGTGGGGATGACAAACTCAGCAAGTTTAGCCAATCCCCGCGGGTGGGGCTAGACGCGCTCTTCGATAGCACCGTTTCTATATGCATCGAGCAGCTGGCGCAGATCCTGGATCTGGCTGCGAATCTTGGCGCCAGTATCGGTGTCGCTCACCATGCGGCGACGGTCTGCTTGGTCAAAACGGTTGGTCTCGCTTTCGATGTCCACGTTGCGCGTGAGTGCCTCGGCAACCGTCGTAAAGGCCCGGTGCGACTTGAGGCGGCAGCCGCGCGAGCTCGAGATGAGCGTATAGCCGGCGATACCCGTCTTGGGATGGTAAGCGCGGCAGAAGCCGCCATCGATGACCAGCAGCTTGCCCTCGGCGCGGATGGGCTGCTCGCCCTTGGTGGTTTTAACGGGCGTGTGGCCGTTGATGATGTGGCCGGTCGGCGAGCATGCCATGGGCGCGACGCCAAACTCGCGCATGATATCATCGCAGACCGAGGGCGACTTGGTAAGCGTAAAGTACGGGTCCATCGGCTCGACCCAGGTGCTCTTATCGGCGATATAGGCGCGCTCAAAGGTACGCACCAGGCGTCCGCTGGCGGGTGAATTGAAGCCAATCCACAGGTACCACATCCAGTCGAGGGCATCGCGGTCGCCCACGCGCCACGCGCGGCGGGCGATGTGGTCGCAAAAATCGAGATAATCGCGGCCAGCGTGCCAGGTGCCCAGGCAGTTCATGCTGCTAAAGGTGCCGTCTTCGTTGAGCGGAACGCAGCCGTGGAAGAGCAGGTTGCCGTTGGCGACCTTGTACATCGAGCCGTGGGTGTAGAGGAAATCGATATGGCGATGCAGGTGATCGGCGGTTACAAACTCGGACACGAGCTTGTCGATGATGTGCTGCTCCTGAGACGTGAGCGTGTAGGGGTCCGCCGGGTCGACGGTGGGGAAGTCGTTGGTCGTGAGCGGCCACACGCTGCCGTCGGCGAGCGTGACCGTGCCGGTGTCGTGGTCGATCTTGTCGAGTAACAGGCGGTCGGTCATATCGAACTCGGGGTGGCGCTGGATAATCTGGCCCTCGAGCTTAAAGAGCAGCACGTTGATGGCCTTGATCAGCGGGGTGATGGACTCACCGGCGGTGTAGGTGGCATCGGCAAAGGCGACAAGCTCACGCAGCGAGATGCCGTAGTCGTTCTCCAGGATCTCGTAGTTGTCGTAGCGTAGGTTGTTGCGCAACACCGTGGCGATGCAGGCGGGCTCACCGGCCGCAGCGCCCATCCACAGCAGGTCGTGGTTGCCCCACTGGATGTCGAGCGAATGGTAGGTGAGCAGGCGGTCCATAATCTTGGCCGCGCCGCCGCCTCGGTCGAAGATATCGCCCACCAGGTGCAGGTGGTCGACGGCCAGGCGCTTGATGAGCGAAGCGAGCGACTCGATAAAGTCGTCGGCGCTGGCGGTCTCCAGGATGGACTCCACGATGCGCTCGTGATAGCGCACGCGATAGTTGTTCTCGTCCGGGTGCGTGTGCAACAACTCGTCGATGATATAGGCGTAGTCGCGCGGGATGGCCTTACGCACCTTGGAGCGCGTGTAGCGGCTTGAAAGCGAGCGAGCGACCATGATGAGCTGGTCAAGCATCGTCTTGTACCAGGTGGGCGAGTCCTCGCGCCGGCTGCGGACCAGGTCGATCTTCTCGCGCGGATAGTAGATGAGCGTGCACAGCTCGCCCTTCTCGTCAAAGGAGAGCGTGTCGCCAAAGATCTCGTCGACATGCTCGCGCACGACGCCCGAGCAGTTGTTGAGGATGTGCATAAAGGCTTCGTACTCGCCGTGCACGTCGCTCATAAAATGCTCGGTGCCCTTTGGCAGATTGAGGATGGCCGAGAGATTGATAATCTCGGTAAACGCGGATTGTTCGGTGGGAAATTGTCTCGACAGCAGGCGCAGATACTTAAAGTCTTGCGGGTTGCGATCGAATGCGACCATGAAACACCTTCCGATGGGGCTGGTAAAACTGATAAACAGCGTCAACGTTTATCAGTATGCGCCGCTTTTGTTTCGATTGGGGATGGGCGGCCGAATTGTTAGCCGAACGGTTTGGTAAATCGATTTAGTGGAGGTAGATATGGCGGTTGAGTGGAGATGATAGAGGGTGTTTTCTCAGATATTTATGCGTGGGGTCGGTGGAAACGATGGTGGTAAAGATGTTCGCTATTTTTGGTTCGATTTGGTAAATAGTGGACATATGTACCGTATGTAGGCTTGCTGTGCGATAATTTGCGTAGCAATACTTAAGGAGCCTCATATGAGTGATTTTGTCCTGACCTGTGAATCCGCCGCCGACCGAACCCGTGAGTTCTTTGCGTCGCGCAATATCCCTGTCGTGTGTTTTCATTACGAGATCGACGATGTTGTCTATACGGACGATCTGTATCAGTCGATTACGCCGGACAAGTTTTTTGCCCAGATTGCCGCGGGCGCCATGCCCAAGACGTCTCAGGTGAGCGTGGGTGAGTACGAGGAGTTTTGGGAGCCGTTTGTTGCCGAGGGTAAAGACGTGCTGCACCTGACGTTGTCGTCGGGTATTTCGGGCACGTATGGATCGGCCTGCGTCGCGGCGCAGATGCTTGCGGATCGCTATCCCGAGGGCGGCAAGGTGCGCGTCATCGATTCGCTGGGGGCGTCTTCGGGCTTTGGTCTGTTGCTGGAATATGCCGCCGACGTGCGCGATAGCGGGGCTTCACTCGACGAGACGGCTGCTTGGATCGAGGAGCACAAACTCAACCTGCACCACTGGTTCTTCTCGACCGATCTGTCGAGCTACCTACGAGGCGGTCGCATTTCGGCTGCGAGCGCGATCATCGGCACGGCGCTTAAGATTTGCCCGCTTATGACGGTCGATTGCGAAGGTAAGCTGTCGCCACGTGAGAAGATTCGCACTAAGAAGCGCGCGATTTCCGAGATGGCTAAGACCATGATGGCACACGTGCAGGACGGTGCGGATTATTCGGGTAAGTGCATCATGTCGCACTCGGCGTGCCGCGAGGATGCCGAGGCAGTTGCGGCGCTGATTGAGGAACAGGTTCCGCAGCTTAAAGGCAAGATTGAGATCAATGACATCGGTACTCTGATTGGCTCGCACACCGGACCTGGTACGGTGGCGCTCTTCTTTATGGGCGACAAGCGCGTGGATTAACTTGGCCCATCACGTCGCTGCATGATTGCTCAAACGAAAACGGCCCGCCTCACGTTTGTGGGGCGGGCCTTGCTGTTGAGGTTAGCGTTTCTTGCCGCGGAAGAAAAAGCCGTGCAATGAAGGCTTGAGGCCGCGGTTGGCGCGACGCTCCTCGATATGATCGTGGATCGAAGCGACGCGCTCGATGACTTCGTCGGGAATCGGCACGTCTGGATTCATGTTCTCGACCTGGCTGACCTCGGCGGCGGCGACTTGGTCGATAATGGGCACATCGTCGCGCGAGATGACGGGCGTGGCGTCTTCTTTCATCTTGCGGTAGCGCTGCATCATGTCGGTCTGCAGCTGCTGGGCCGAAGGCGGTGTCCAGATGATGGCGTTGGCGCCGGCGGCGATGGTCTCGCGAATGCTCTCGGGCGTCTTGCCGCCCGGCGCGATAAGCGGCAGGTTGGGATAGTGCTCACGCAGTTCACGCAGGACCTGCGGCGTGTTCTTGCCGGCCGCGATGTTGAGGATCTTGGCTCCGGCGCGCACTTTGGCATGCGCATCATCGTCGCAGCGTACGACCGTGGCGATGACGGGGATGTCGGCGAT
>CABUVH010000153.1 GCA_902494935.1 uncultured Collinsella sp. | reverse complement strand
CAGTGGGTCATCGTCCCGGCGTTCAGCATCAGGGTAGCGCTGCGACGCGGAAATCGCGCGCTGTTGACGCGCCCCCGCAGTGCCCGCTTCCCCCGAGAACAATTATCAGTGCAGGTAGAAGCGTTGCCAATTTCATAGAATACTCTCCGTGGTCGGCCAGAGCTATTTTGTCGTAGTAAACCGGCCCTCTTTTTAATACAGAAGTTCAACTAAGAAGAGGGCGCCTAGTTGGGGCGCCCTCTTTTGCTTTGAGGATTAAGTTTTAATCGTCCTGACTAGTGACGCTTGCGGGTGGCCGTTGCCTTACGGACGGAGGTCTTCTTGGTCGGAGCCTTTTCCTCGGCCGGAGCGGCGGGGGAGACTGGGGCCTCCTTTGCGGACTTGGTCTTTGCCGTAGCCTTCGGAGCGGTCTTGACCTCAGCGGCCTTCGGTGCCGGCTCGGCCTTTACTGCGGGCTTGTCCTCGTCCTTAGCCTCTGCCTTGGGAGCTGCAGCCTTGGTCGTGGTCTTCTTGGCCGTCGTCGTAGAGCGCTTGCGCGTGGTGGTCTTGGCGGCCGGCTTTGCCTCGACAGCTGCCTTGGCCTTGGGCTCGGAGGGCGCCTCCTCGACCTTGACGGCGGGCTTTGCAGCGGCCTTCGGGGTCGTCTTCGCGGCGGCCTTCGTCGTAGCAGCCTTGGTCGTCGTCGACTTCGTAGCCGTGGCCTTCTTGGCGGTCGCGGTCTTGGTCGCGGTCGTCTTCTTGGTAGCAGCCGTCTTCTTGGAAGTGGTCTTAGCCGGAGCCTTTGCCGCAGGCTTAGCCTCGGCAGCGGTGGTCTCGTCCTTTACCTCGGGGGTAACCTCGGCCTCGGCGGCCTTCTTGGCAGCGGCGGTCGTACGCTTGCGCGTGGTCGTTGCCTTGGCAGCGGTGGTCTTGCTCGCAGCGGCCTTGGTGGCCGTGGCCTTCTTAGCCGTCGTCTTGCGGGTCGTCGTTTTCTTGGCGGCAGGCTTCGTGGCGGGCTTAACCTCGACCTCGGCAGCCGGCTTCTCCTCGGCCTTGGGCTCCTCGGCAGCAGCGGGCTCCTTAACGGTCGCCGCAGGCTCGGCCTCAGCCACAACCTCGGGCTCGGCCTCAGCCTTCTCGGCCGCAGCCTCCACAGCCGCCGGCCTTTCAATCTCCGGATGCATAAAGAAGTACAGGTCCAGATACTTATCGGCCGAGCGCGTCCAGCTAAAGTCCTGGCTCATGGCCTGCGTGACCAGCTGGTTCCAAGCGTCGCGGTTATCCCAGAACAGGCGCGCCGCGCGGAACACAGCGTCGCCCATCTCGTCGCCATTAAAGTTGCTAAACGAGAAGCCCGTACCCTCGCCGGTAAACTCGTTATACGGGATAACGGTGTCCTTCAGGCCACCGGTCTCGCGTACGATAGGCAGGGTGCCGTAACGCATGGCGATGATCTGCGACAGGCCGCAGGGCTCAAACTTCGAAGGCATCAGGAACATGTCGGCGGCGGCGTACATACGCTGCGACAGCGCTGGATCGAACTCGATGCGCGCGGCCATGGTGCCGGGGTACTTGTCCTGGAAGTAGCGCAGGCCGTCCTCGTAGTCGCGGTCGCCGGTGCCCAGCACCGCCACCTGCACGCCGCCGGATAGGATGCGGTCGAGCGCATACATGACCAGGTCCATGCCCTTCTGGCGCGTCAGGCGCGTGACCATCACCATGAGCGGGCGGTCGTCGCGAACCTCGAGGCCCAGCTCCTCCTGCAGCTTGGCCTTGCACACGGCCTTGCCGGAACGGTCGTCAACCGTGTAGTTGGCGGCAATGCGCTTGTCGGTCGCCGGGTCAAAGCCCGCAACGTCAATGCCGTTGAGGATGCCCTGCAGCGCGTAGGAACGCTCGCGCAGCACGCCGTCCAAGCCCTCGCCAAACTCGGGTGTCTGGATTTCGCCCGCATAGGTGGGGCTCACAGTTGTGATGGCATCGGCATAGTGCAGCGCACCCAGCATGTAGTTGATGCTGCAGGCGTCGCAGCGCAGCTGCGTAGCTGCCGCCGGAATATGCGCCACACCCAGGATGTCCTCCATCACGGTGTCGCTAAACTGGCCCTGGAACGCCACGTTGTGGATCGAGAACACGGTCTTGACGCGGTCGTACAGCGGCAGGCCCTGGTAGAACTCGCGCAAGAACACGGGCGCCAGCGCCGTCTGCCAGTCGTTGCAGTGCAGGATGTCGCACTCAAAACCCTCGGGCAGGTGCTGGAGGCTCTCGGTGATGGCTTTGGAGAAGAACGCGAAGCGCTCGCCGTCGTCAAAGAAGCCGTACGGATAATCGCGCGCAAAGTAGCGCTCGTTGTCCACGAACATATAGGTGACGCCGTCGCGCTCGAGTTTCTCAAGCCCGCAGTACTCGTTGCGCCAGCCAAGGCTCACGTAAAAGTCGGCAAAGTGCTCCATCTGCGCCTTGTACTCGTCCTTGATGGTGGCGTACTTGGGCACCATTACGATAACCTCGGCGCCGGCGCGCACGAGTGCCGCAGGCAGCGAGCCCGCCACGTCACCCAGGCCACCGGTCTTTACAAACGGTGCGCACTCGGCCGAGGCAAACACAATCTGCATTTTTTTGCTGGAATCTGCCATATTGTCTCCCATGTTGTAATTCGAGAATAGCCGCCTGGCGCTAACCGGGCGGCTATTCTACATGTTACGAGCGATGTTGCGGTGCCAACGTTAACGCACGATGGTGGTGTCGGAAGTTAACGGAGCCTTGCCCAGCACCAGAATGTTCTCGGGCGTGCCGCGAAGCTCGGTGTTGGTGGGGACCACGTTGTTCTTGTCCAGGATGGCATTCTCAACGCGTGCGCCGCTCTTGATGATGCAACTCTGGTTGATGATCGAGTTGGTCACCGAGGCGCCCTCCTCGACCACAACGCCGCGAGACAGGATCGAATTTCGCACGGTGCCCTTGATGATGCAGCCGGCCGAGATGATCGAGTTGCATGCGTGGCTGCCGGTCGCATAGCGCGAAGGCGGCACGTCGTGAGCCTTGGTCAGGATCGGGCGCTCGGGGTCAAAGAGCTGATCGGCCACGGTCTGGTCGAGCAGGTCCATGCTGCGGCGGTACAGCGACTTCTCGCTAAACACGCCCACGACCTCGCCCTTGTACTCGTAGCTGCACACGTCGATGTTGCCAAAGTCGCCCTGGAGTGCCTCGAGCAGATCCAGATAGTCGGCGGCCTGGTAGTGATCGATGATCTCGAGCAGCGTCTCGCGGTTGACGATGCAGCAGTCCATAGAGGCGTTGTCGCCGTACACGACGCCGGCGCTCACGCCCGTCAGGCGGCCGTTCTCGTTAATTTCGAGTTTGGTTTCGTCATCGACGTTGCGCGTGGCCTTGCAGTACACCACGGTCATCTGGGCACCGGAGTTCTCGTGCGCGTCGATGATGGTGTTGAGGTCCATGTTAAAGATGATGTTGGTGCCCATCATCACAACATAGGGCTTGTCCGAGCGCTGGAACAGCGTCTTGTTGGAGATGATATCGCGCAGCAGAAAGCGCATGCCGCCCTTGGTGGTGCCATACGCGTTGCCGGGCACCATGAACAGGCCGCCCTTCTTGCGGTCCAGGCCCCAGTCCTTGCCCGAACCCACGTGGTCGATCAGCGAGCGGTAGTTGCCCGGCATGACGACGCCAACGGTCTTAATGCCGGCATTCATCATGTTGGACAGCGGGAAGTCGATCAGGCGGTAGCGGCCCAAAAACGGAACGGACGCGATGGGGCGGTCCTTGAGCAGCACGCTGCCGTAGGTCGAAGAGTAGTTAGCGGTGATATAACCGATGGCCTTGCGATTGATCATCGGATCATTCCCCCTTCCCGATAACGACGTCATTTCCAACGACGGCCGTATCCTTGGTGGTATCGACAGAGCCGAGCTTCACGCCCTCTTCGACCGTGGAGTTCTCGCCCAAAATAGCGCGGCAGATGTGTGCGCCGCTCTTAACGTGCGCACCCGGCAACAGCACGGAATCCTCGACCACGGCGCGCTCCTCGATGATGACATCGGTCGAAAGGATCGAGTGGCGAGCGGTGCCGTAGATCTTGCAGCCGTTGGAGACCAGGCAGTCGTCCAGTCGGCCGTCCGGGCCAATGTAGTGCGGCGGACGCGTGGTGATGTTGGACATGATGGGGAAGTGCTTGTCAAACAGATCGAACTCGGGGTTGTTGCCCAGCAGGTCCATCGAGGTCTCGTGGAAGCTGGCGATGGTGCCGACGTCCTTCCAGAAGCCGTGGAACTCGTAGCTGTACAGGCGCTTGCCCTCGCCGAGTAACTTGGGGATGATGTCCTTGCCAAAGTCGTGGCT
>CABUVH010000152.1 GCA_902494935.1 uncultured Collinsella sp. | reverse complement strand
GCGGACGGTCGCAACGATGACGACAGCGTCGGGGTGGAAGCCCGCGGCGCGGCACTTGATGTCGAGGAACTTCTCGGCACCCAGATCGGCACCGAAGCCGGCCTCGGTAATGGCGACATCGCCAAAGCGCATCGCCATACGCGTGGCCATGATGGAGTTGCAGCCGTGGGCAATGTTGGCGAAGGGACCGCCGTGGACAAACGCGGGCGTACCCTCGAGCGTCTGCACCAGGTTGGGTTTGAGCGCGTCCTTGAGCAGGGCCGCCATGGCACCCTGAGCCTTAAGGTCACGGGCGCGGACGGGCTCGCCGGCAAAGCTGTAGCCGACGACGATCTCGCCCAGGCGCTCCTTGAGGTCGTTGATGCTCGTGGACAGGCACAAGATCGCCATGACCTCGGAGGCAACGGTGATATCGAAGCCGTCCTCGCGCGGCACGCCCTGGGCCTTGCCGCCAATGCCGTCGATGACGTGGCGCAGCTGACGGTCGTTCATATCGACGACGCGCTTCCAAGTGATGCGCTTAACGTCAATACCGAGCTGGTTGCCCTGCTGAATATGGTTGTCGAGCATGGCGGCCAGCAGGTTGTTGGCGGCACCAATAGCATGGAAGTCACCGGTAAAGTGCAGGTTGATATCCTCCATGGGGATGACCTGAGCCCAGCCGCCGCCGGCAGCACCGCCCTTAACGCCAAAGACGGGGCCGAGCGAAGGCTCGCGCAGGGCCACGGCGCTCTTGACGCCGCGGCGACGCAGGCCATCGGCCAGACCGATGGTCGTGGTGGTCTTGCCCTCGCCCGCAGGCGTTGGGTTGATAGCGGTCACGAGAACGAGCTTGGCCTGGTGATCAGTCGGCTCGTTGAGCAGTGAATAGTCGACCTTAGCCTTGTCGAAGCCGTACGGAATAAGGTGCTTAACGTCGACGCCGGCGTTCTTGGCCACCTCGGTAATAGGCAGCGGCGTGACAGAACGTGCGATTTCGATGTCAGTAGGCATGGGCGGTCCTTTCGTTACCGAATGAGAAAAAGACCAATTCAGCATAGCACGGGCGCGCAATAGTAAAACGCCCATAACCGATGAACGGCGATATGTTTACCCGATGCCCAGCGATAGCCCAACAGCCCGCCAAAATAAAGCGCCCTAAACGGTAGGTTCAATCCCCAGGTGCTCAAAGGTGCGAAGGGTTGCCTGACGGCCCTGCGGCGTACGAATCATCAACCCGCACTGCAGCAAATAGGGCTCATAGACATCCTCGAGCGTGCCCGGGTCCTCGCCCACCGCGCTGGCAAGGGTCGTAAGTCCCACGGCACGACCGGAGAACGTCTTGGCGAGCGTCTCCAAAATGCGAATATCCATCCAGTCCAGGCCGAGCTCGTCGATCTCAAAGAACTCGAGTGCCTGACGGCAGATATCGAGCTCAATGGGACCGTTGCCGCGCACCTGCGCATAGTCGCGCACGCGCTTGAGCAGGCGGTTGGCAAGACGTGGCGTGCCGCGCGAACGCGAGCCGATCTCGAGTGCACTGGGGTGGTCGATCGTCACGCCCAGGATAGTCGCCGAGCGCGTCACAATCTGCGCGAGCTCCTCGACCGTGTAGTAATCCAGGCGATATGAAATGCCAAAGCGGTCGCGCAACGGGCCGGTCAACATGCCTGAGCGGGTCGTTGCCGCTACCAGCGTAAACTTGGGAATATCCAGGCGAATCGAGCGCGCCGCCGGACCCTTGCCAATCACGATATCGAGGGCAAAGTCCTCCATCGCGGGGTACAGGACCTCCTCGACCGAACGGTTGAGGCGGTGGATCTCGTCGATAAACAGCACATCACCCGGCTGCAAGTTAGTAAGGATGGCCGCCAGGTCACCCGTGCGCGCGATGGCAGGGCCACTCGTGGTCTTGATCTGAGCGCCCAGCTCGTTGGCGATAACGGTGGCCAGCGTGGTCTTGCCCAGGCCCGGAGGACCCGAGAAAATCACGTGGTCGAGCGTCTCGCCACGGCTCTGCGCCGCTTCGATCAACACGCGCAGACTCTGCTTGATGTGCTCCTGGCCACAGTAGTCGTCCAGGCGCTGGGGGCGCAAAGTGCGGTCGACATCGAGGTCCTCGGGCGTTAGCTCCGAGCCCACCATGCGCTCGCCGTGCGCCATGGATGCCGCCGGCGAGTTGCCGGGCGTCGCCCACAGGTCCTGAGAGTCATCGGCTTCCCACATCACGCATCCATTCCGAGTCGCTTAAGCGCCGCGCCGAGCAAGTCCTCGACACGCATATCCTGCCCATCATACCCGCTCAGGGCAACATCGGTCTCCTGCGGACTAAAACCCATGGAAAGGAGTGCCGCACGGGCATCATCGATCGCCGAAGGAGCGGCGGCAGGAACCGGCATCGCAACCTGGCCGGGAATCACGTCGACCGGCACAAAGCCCTTATCCTTGGCAAAGGTGCTCTTGAGTTCCAGGATCAGGCGCTGAGCTGTCTTTTTGCCCACACCGGGTACCTTGGCCATGCCCTTGTCGTCCTCGGCCATCACCAGCGAATACAGCTGCCCCACGGTATAGGTGGAAAGCACGGCGAGCGCCAAGCGCGGGCCAACGCCCGAGACGGACACGAGCCGGTCGAACATCGTGCGCTCATCCTTTGAGGAAAAACCGAAAAGTGTCATGGCGTCCTCGCGCACCTGCATACGCGTGTAGAGGCGGACCTCGCCGCCGGGCGTCGGCAACGTGGCCGCAGTGCTGCCCGAGATGCCGAGCTCAAAGCCAACGCCCGACACATCGACGACGGCCGAGCTCATCGTGGCCTCGACAAGCGTTCCGTGGAGCTGGGAAATCATCAGTATCCGGTTCCTCTCTGTTGATAGAACTCGCCACCGGTGAGTGCGCGGGTGCGGCTGAGGTTTACGTGGCAGATGGCGCAGGCCAGGGCATCGGCGGCATGGTCGGGATGCGGGTCGTGGTCGAGCTGTGTTAGCGTGCGTACCATGTAGGCGACCTGCCGCTTGTCCGCGGCGCCGGTGCCCACCACAGCCTGTTTGATCTGCATGGGCGTGTACTCGCCAATCTCGAGCGCGCACTCCGAAAGCGCCACGAGCGCGGCACCGCGGGCATGCGCCGTGGGGATGGCCGAACGAACGTTGGCGCCAAAGTAGATGCTCTCGACAGCAGCCGTGTCGGGTCGATAACGCTCGACGACATCCTTAAGGTCACGGGCGATATGCGACAGGCGCACCGCGAGCGGGCTGCCCGCGCTGGTCTCGATGCAACCGTAGGCACGGCAGCGAACCTCGCCACGCCGCTCCTCGATAATCCCCCAACCCGTATGGGCCAAACCGGGGTCAATGCCCAAGATAACCAAGCCAACCTCCCCTCGTCACCAGCACAGCACAAGGCAAGGCCCCGCGCATCATTCACGAACGTCTGTTCTAGAATAACACAACGGGGTCAAGATGCTTAGTTGAAGTATCGGGGTTGGCAGCGAATCCCATCCCCAGTTTAGTTCTGCGAGAAGAATGGGAACTGTCGGGGATCAACCGGCGGATGCGGCATCGGACCACCCTGAGGCCCACCCTGCGGTCCGCCCTGGCCGCCCATCATCTTATCGATGGCGTCCTGAACCTCGCCCTCGAACTTTTTCATTCCCTCGTGTAAACGACGCTGACCGTCCTCAGAGCGCAGCTCCTCCATTTGCTCGGGCGAAATACCCAGTAGCTCGCCCAGCACGCCCATCATCTCGTTTCGCACGCGCTCGCTCGTATCCTCGTCAGCAAAACGGCGCACCTCGGCGCGCGCCAGCGAATCGACCGTCATACGCTCCTTGCCGTTAAGCCCCAGGTCGGACCACGCGAGCATATACGGCCAGGCACGCTCGGCAAACGAACGGGCCGAGACGATCGGCGCCATCGGCAACATGCGGCGGGCAGCCTCACCCTGTCGAACGAGCATCAGCAGCAGCGAGCAGGCCTCAGGCTTGCCAGCGGCCATCGGGATGTCGTCGAAAGATCGATTGCGGTCCACGTGCGCCTCGAGCGCGCCATCGACCTCACCCGGCTCAAGCCCGCCGAGCAGCTGTGCCGCACGGTCGAGCATATCGACCGGACCGTCGAGCGTCGAGAGCGCCTGCGCCAGCACTCGCTCCATACAATCTTCCACCGCGTTGAGCGTCACGAGTTCTTGGGGCACCACGGCAGACGTGCGGTTGCGCACACGCGCCACAAACTCAAGCGTCGACAGGTACACATCGCCAAAGGGCGCAAAGTCGCCCTGGTAGCCGCCGCAAAGCGCCGGCGCCGCCAGCGCGTACTCGGTTTTGGACAGCGGGCTCAGCGCCATCGCACCCAGCTCGAGCGCCGTGTCCTCCAGCATGAGGCCCAGCGTGCGCGAGCGC
>CABUVH010000151.1 GCA_902494935.1 uncultured Collinsella sp. | reverse complement strand
GGCTACCACCCGTTTGTCTCATATCTAGCCCAAAGCAGACCAACTACTTCTTAATGCCGCGTCCCAGGCGCTCAGCGACCGACGCCACGGCACTCTCGTCGACCGAGCCGCAGCTCACGCAGCCGTCATGGGCACGCATCTGGCCAGTGACCTCGTCCATCGTGAGCGGCGCCACCTTCTCGAGCTTAAAGCCCTTGCCGGCGCGCATGTTTTCCTTGGCCACGCTGATCATGAGCTTAATGCGGTTGAGCTGGTTGACCTCGGATGCACCGGGGTCGTAGTCCACCGCAACGATGTTGCTCTCGGGATGCTGGCGGCGCAGCTCCTTGATCACGGCCTTGCCCACCACGTGGTTGGGCAGGCACGCGAAGGGCTGCGTGCAGATGATGTTGGGCGCACCGTGATCGATCAGATCGAGCATCTCGGCCGTGAGCAGCCAGCCCTCGCCCATGTTGTTACACACCGAAAGCACCGTGCGGGCCTTGTCGGCCATGGTGCCGATGCGCTCGGGCACCTCAAAGCGGCGGGACTTCTCGAGCAGCTCTTCCACCGGCGTACGCATCCAGTCCACGAGCTTAATAAGCGCTTGCATGCCCGCGCGCGTAGTGGCAGAGCTTCCCAGCTCGTCCTTCTGCAGCTCGGCGTTGCTCATGGAGTACAGGAAGAAGTCAAGCAGACCCGGTACCACGGCCTCGCAGCCCTCGCGCTCGATAACGTCGACCACGTGGTTGTTGGCCGTAGGGTGGAACTTGACCAAGATCTCGCCGACCACGCCCACGCGCGGCTTGGTGCCCTCGCCCACGAGCGGCATGGTGTCGAACGCGTGGATGGCCTCGCGGCACAGCTTGGTGTAGTTGTGGCGGTTGAACTTGGGCGCCAACTTGCGGGCGCGCGCCATATACTCCTCGTAGAGCGCGTTGGCAGCACCGGGCGTGGCCTCGTACGGACGGCAGCGGTAGAGCATCTGCATCATCACGTCGCCAAAGAGCACCGCGTACACGGCCTGCTTAAGCAGCGCCGGCGTAATCTTAAAGCCGGGGTTGTCCTCGCCGAGCGCCACGGCCGAAAGCGAGATCACCGGGATCTCGGGGTGACCGCTCTCACGCAGGGCCTTGCGGATGAGTGCGATGTAGTTGGTGGCACGGCAGCCGCCGCCGGTCTGGCTGATAACCACGGCCGTCTTGGACAGGTCGTACCGACCGCTCTCGATGGCCTCCATAATCTGGCCCGTTACCAGAATCGACGGATAGCAGATGTCGTTGTTCACATAGCGCAGGCCGGCCTCGACGGCGTCGTGGTCGGTCGAGGGCAGCAGCTCCAAGTTGTATCCGGCACCGCGGAACACCTCTTTGACCAGGTCAAAGTGAATCGGTGCCATCTGCGGGCACAGGATGGTATAGCCCTCGTCGCGCATCTGCTCGGTAAAGGGTACCTTGGGCCACGCGGTCGAAGCACTCTCGCGCTGCGCCTCGAACGTGTACTTACGGCTCGCGAACGCGGGGGCATCCGTGGAAGGCGCCACCGGCGCGGCATCGCCCTGCTCGTAGGCCTCGCCCGCGGCCGTGGCCTCGGCCAAGCGCTCGGCCTCCTGGTCCTTGAGCGCTGCCATGAGCGAGCGAATACGAATACGCGCGGCGCCCAAGTTGGACACCTCGTCAATCTTGAGCACAGTGTAGATCTTACCGCTGGCCTCCAGGATCTCCTGCACCTGGTCGGTAGTCAGGGCATCGAGACCGCAGCCGAAGGAATTGAGCTGGATCAGGTCCAGGTCGTTGCGCATCGTCACAAAACGGGCGACGGCGTACAGGCGGCTGTGGTACATCCACTGGTCGACGACGCGGATGGGGCGTTCGGGCTTTACCAGGTGCGCAAGCGAATCCTCGGTAAAGACCGCAAAGCCAAAGCTCGAGATAAGCTCGGGCAGGGCATGGTTGATCTCGGGGTCGTTATGGTAGGGACGGCCGGCGAGTACGATGCCGTGGCCACCGTGGTCCTCGACCCACTTAAGAGCCTCCTCGCCCATGGTCTGGATGTCCTCGTGGAAACGCGCATCGGCCTCAAAGGCAGCGTTGACAGCGGCATCGACCTCGGAGCGCGTGATCTTGGGTCCACGCACGCGACCGCGACCAGCCTCGGCGTCGGCCACGCGGTCGACGGCGAGCACCTGGTACAAGCGGCGCTTGAGCTCGGTCTTGTCGTGATAGGGCACAAACGGGTACAGGAACTCGATGTTCTGCTCGCGAATCTCGTCGATATTGAGCGCCAGCGCCGTGGGGTAGCTCATGACAATGGGGCAGTTGTAACAGTTGCCGGCGGTCGGATCCTCCTTGCGCTCCCAGCGCACGCACGGCATCCAAATGAAGTCGACATCGCGGTCGATGAGGTTCATCACGTGGCCGTGGCTCATCTTGGCCGGATAGCACACGCTCTCGGACGGCATGGACTCGATGCCCGCCTGGTAAGTCTTTTTGCTCGACTGGTCGGACAGCTGCACGCTAAAGCCCAGGCGCGTAAAGAACGCATGCCAGAAGGGGTAGTTCTCGTACATGTTGAGCGCGCGCGGGATGCCGACGGTGCCGCGCGGGGCCTCGTCGGGGCTCAGGATCTCGCGGTTAAAGAGCAGCTCGTTTTTCTTTTTGAAGAGGTTGGGGGCCTCAGTCTTCTGCTTTTTGTGGCCAGCGCCCTTCTCGCAGCGGTTGCCGGTAATGAAGCGCCTGCCGCCGCCAAAGTCGTTGACGGTAAGCTGGCAGTTGTTAGAGCAACGGCCGCAGCGGACATGCTTTTGCGTCACGGTGAGGTGCGCGATGTCCTCGGCCGAAAGAATGGTCGAAGTGCCGTCGGCACCGGCGCGATCGCGGGCGAGCAGGGCCGCACCGTAGGCGCCCATGCAGCCGGCAATGTCGGGACGCACGGCATGAACGCCGGTGAGCTGCTCAAACGCGCGCAGCGTGGCATCGGACATAAAGGTGCCGCCCTGGACAATCACCTGGCTGCCGATCTCCTTGGGGTCGCGCAGCTTAATGACCTTGAAGAGGGCATTCTTGATGACGGAATAGGACAGGCCGGCCGCGATGTCGCCCACCGTGGCGCCTTCCTTTTGCGCCTGCTTGACGCGCGAGTTCATAAAGACCGTGCAGCGGCTGCCCAAATCAACCGGGGCCTTGGCATGGATGGCAGCGTCGGCAAATGCGCGCACGTCCATGTTCATAGACACGGCGAAGCTCTCGATAAAGCTGCCGCAACCCGACGAGCAGGCCTCGTTGAGCATGATGTGCTCGATAACGCCGTCCTTGACGCGCAGGCACTTCATGTCCTGGCCGCCAATGTCCAGAATGAACTCGACGCCGGGCAGGAACGCCTTGGCGCCGCGCAGGTGCGCAACGGTCTCAATCTCGCCGGAATCGGCCTTGAGGGCCTCGATGAGCAGCGCCTCACCGTAGCCCGTGGTGGTCACGTGGCCGATGGTGCAGCCGGCGGGGATATGGTTGTAGAAATCGGCCATGATGACCTTGGCCGTGCCCAGGATGTCGCCGTTGTTGTTACCGTACCAGGTGTGCAACAGCTGGCCGTCCTCGCCCACGAGCGCGGCCTTCATGGTGGTGGAGCCGGCGTCGATACCGATGAACACGCGGCCGGTGTAGCCGTCGAGCTTGCCCTTAGGAACGACTTCCTGGTCGTGGCGGGTTTTGAACTCGGCAAAGTCCTCGTCGGTGGCAAAGAGCGGATCCAGACGCTCGACCTCGGCACCCTGCGTGTCACCCAGGCTGTCGATAGCCTCGATGAGCTGCGGGAACGTGCTGAGCTTGTTGGACTCGTGCGCCATGGCGGCGCCGCTCGCCACAAACAGGTGAGCGTTTTGGGGCACGATACGGTGCTCCTCGTCCAGGTTGAGCGTGAGGTAGAAGCGGTGGCGCAGCTCGGAGAGGTACTGCAGCGGGCCGCCCAGGAAGGCGACGTTGCCACGGATGGGACGGCCGCACGCCAGACCCGAGATGGTCTGGGTCACGACAGCCTGGAAGATGGAGGCAGCCACGTCCTCGGGGCGGGCGCCCTCGTTGAGCAGCGGCTGCACGTCGGTCTTGGCAAAAACGCCGCAGCGGCTGGCGATGGGATAGATGGTGGTGGCGTTGGCCGCGAGCTCGTTGAGGCCGCTCGCGTCGGTGTGCAGCAGGGTTGCCATCTGGTCGATGAACGCGCCCGTGCCGCCGGCGCAGGTGCCGTTCATGCGCTGCTCGATGCCGTTGTCGAAATAGATGATCTTGGCGTCCTCGCCGCCCAGCTCGATGGCAACGTCGGTGGCCGGGATAAGAGTCTCGACAGCGCGCTTGCTGGCGATGACCTCCTGGACAAACTCCAGGTCGAGCCACTGGGACAGCAGCAGGCCGCCCGAGCCGGTAATGGCGCAGGTCATCTGGGCCGTCGGCAGCACGGTCGCAGCGC
>CABUVH010000150.1 GCA_902494935.1 uncultured Collinsella sp. | reverse complement strand
TCCCTTCATAAGCAAAAACCCACGATGCGGGTGTTCCCCGCATCGTGGGCAACGGCTGCAGTATAGCGCCGATATGCAACGAATCGCCTAGATGTTGAGCGCGTGGTAGGTCACGTTCGCACCCGGAGTGTCAACGGTCACGCCATAGGCCTCGGGATAGATGCGCGTCGAAAACACGAGCGAGCCATCGTTCACAAACACCTCGACCGAAGAGACATCGCCAACAATGCGCACATTGCGCACCTCGTCGACGGGCTCCCAGCGCACGGTACGACCGCAGCCGGCAGAAGCGCGACCCTCATCGGTAAATCGCATCTCAAAGCGCGAGGGCAGTTCGTCCCCAGCGGGCACAAACGCCAGCTTCAGCTCGCCATCAACGGTCGCGGCAAACGCGCCTTCGACACCGTCGACAACAACATCAAAGCAAGTATCGCCGGCAACCTCCAACGAGCCCGCCCCCACACGCACCGAGGCATAATGGTGCTCAATCTCGCGCGCCGGCTGCTGCAGCACCACGCCGCCGGCACCGGCTGTAAGCTCACGCGGCACCGTCATGCAGTACTGCCAGCCGCACGCCACGGTGGGATCGTTGCCATAGGTCGGCTCATCAGGCATGCCCATCCAACCGATCAGAATGTGGCGACCGTCCTCGGTCGTGAACTCCTGCGGAGCATAGAAGTCAAAACCGGCGTCCCACAGGCGGAACTCGCCCAGATCATAAGAGTCCTTGCCACCCGTAATGTTACCCGTAACGGGCATGTAGCCCGCTGCATACACATTGCCGCGGTCCCAACGGTCGCCCTCGAGCCCCTGGGGAGAGAAAGACAGAAACCTTGCCGGCACGCCGCCATCCGCCTCAAGCTCCAGATACCCCGGGCACTCCCACATAAAGCCAAAGCGCTCGGGGGTAGACACGCGGCTCTCGAGCTCCCAACTCAGCATATCGGCCGAGCCATACACCAGGATCTCGCCCACATCGCGCCCGGCACCCTCGCCGTGCATGGCGCAAAATCGACTATCGACATGCGGCCCATCCACGCGACGACGCGCGCCCAGCACCATGTGGTAACGCCCATTATCATCGCGCCACACCTTGGGATCGCGCACATGGCAGGTCAAATCCTCGGGATAATCCTCGGACGCCAGCACCACACGCTTTTGGCTGAACTCCCGACCGGCAAGGCCATCAACGCTCTCGACATAAACAGTATCGGCGCGGCGGCCGGTATTGACGTAGTCGTACGTGCCGTCTGCATCGGAGAGTTTAACGTTGCCTGTGTACAGTACGCGAATGCGGCCGTCCTCGGCAAGCGCGGAGCCCGAATACACGCCGTGGCAATCGAACGGCTCGTCGGGCAGCAGCGGAGCGCCAACATAGTCCCACGTCATAAGATCGCGGCTCGTCGCATGACCCCAGGCCTTAACGCCGCCCTCGACATCAAACGGCGCATATTGAAAATAAGCGTGGAACACGCCGCCCGCTTGGCAAAGACCGTTGGGGTCGTTGAGCCAACCCGCCGGCGGCATAATATGGAAGCGCTGGCCATACGCGCCATGACCGCACTCAGTGGCGGCGGCGTCAACAGCGGCAACCAGCTTTGCAAGATCGCGACCAAGTGCATTAGACATATCAAAGTCCTAACGGATCGAAAGTTACAAGGCACCAGAGATCGGCGCCCGATGCTGGAAACACCCGCGAGCATACAGCCCGCGGGCATTCCCTTAATCAAATGCTCTTAGGCCTGCTCGGAAGCCTTAGGCTCGTCCTTGTACAGGACAAACGAGACGGCAAAGGAAACCAGCGCGGCGACCGCAAACATGATCGCGTACTGCACGGGCTGGGCCAGGCACAGCAGGATACCGAAGATACCGGTAACACCCGTGCCGGAGGCAGCCAACGAGGTGAGCGCGCAGACCAAGGCACCGCAACCGCCGCCGATGCAACCGGCGATGAAGGGCTTAAAGAAGCGCAGGTTCACACCAAAGATGGCAGGCTCGGTAATGCCCATGAAGGCGGACAGAGCCGAAGGAAGCGCCAAGCCCTTGATCTTGGCATCGCGGGTCTTAAAGGCAACGGCGAGCGCGGCGCCACCCTGGGCGATATTGGCAGCGCTAGCGATGGGCAGCCAGTAAGTCACGCCGTACTGGGCGAGCTGGCCCAGGTCGATGGCGGTGTACATCTGGTGGATACCGGTAACGACCGTGGGGGCATAGAACAGGCCGACGATAAAGGAACCGATGCCGAAGGGCAGGGTCAGCAGGGTCTGTATCAGACCGAGGATGGCGTTCTCGGCCCAGACAAAGATGGGGCCGACGGCAACGAGCGTCACGAGCACGGTCACGAACACCGAGACGAGAGGAGTCACAAAGAGGTCGAACATCTCGGGAACGATCTTGTGCAGGCGCTTCTCGAGGAAGGCCAGAATGGCGCAGGCGATAACGATGGGGATCACATGGCCCTGATAGCCAACCCACTCAAAGCTGTACAGACCAGGGATGACGGTGACCATGGTCTGCACGCCCTCGGAGGCAACCGTGTAGGCGCTCTGCAGCGAGGAGTTGATGAATGCACCACCGACGACAGCGCCCAGATACGGGTTGGCGCCAAAGGCCTTAGCGGCGGAGTAACCGATCAGGATCTGCAGAATGCCAAAAGACGTGCCCGAGACCAAGTCGGCAATCTTATAAATAAAGTTATTGGTGTCGAGCGCGATAAAGCCGTTGGAGGCCATGAAGTTGAGGGCGCTCATAATGCCCAGCAGCAGGCCCGAAGCCACGATGGCGGGGATGATGGGAACAAAGACGTCGCCGAGCACCTTAATGGCACGCATAAAGATGTTCTGCTGCTGAGCCGCGGCCTCCTTTACCTCGGCCTTGGTGGCAGCCTCGACGCCGCTGAGCGCGATGAACTCTTCGTAGACCTTGTTGACGGTGCCAGTGCCAAAAATAATCTGGAGCTGGCCCTGGGCCTCAAAGACGCCCTTGGCGCCATCGACATTCTCGATGGCCTCCTTGTTAACCTTGGAATTATCGGCAATCACCAGGCGCAGACGCGTGGCGCAGTGTGCGGCCGAAACAACGTTGTCGGCGCCGCCAACATTGTCGAGCACCTCTTGGGCTGATTTGCGGTAGTCCATGACTTCCCTTTCCTCCAACGGGCGCATCAGCACCCGGCCATCTTTGACACTTACACTGTAATCGTTTTCAGTTTGATATGACTGTAATCGTTTTCATAGTGGGGTGAACGGTAGGAAAAAGCCGGCGAAAGGTAGTTTTGAAGCAAAAACAGGGGTCTCAGAGGCAGGCAGACGTGCCCAAGGCCTAGACATTCATAAGCTGATGGCCGAGCTTGAGCGTCTTGAGACCGCTCTCCCCCTCCTCGCCATCGAGCGCGTTGAGCAACATATTGGTCGCCTCAACGCCACTGGTCAGGTAGCCATAATGCACGGTGGGAATGCCGCCCGTCAGCGCGCGCAAAAATGCGTTGTCGCCGAAGCCGCTCACGCGACGCACGCCCTCGCCCATGCCACACACCTCGTCAAGAGCGCGCAGGGCGCCAGCAGCCATAGTGTCGGTCGCGCACGCGATAAACGAAACATCGGGGGCATCGGCAAGCAGCTCGCGCGCAGCGCGATAGCCCGAGTCGAGCGTAAACGAGCCCAGGCGAATCAAGGCAGCATCGAGTGGGTTACCCGCGGCGCGCAAACCGGCTTCAAAACCGCGGCGGCGTTCATAACCAGCCGCGCGGTCTTCTTCGGTAACTCCAATGTAGGCAATCTTGCCGTCCACGCGACCCGCAAGCGCACGGCCCAGCTCAAAGGCAGCCTCGTAATCGTCGTGATAGACGCACGCCGCACCCTCGACATGCTGGCCGATCAACACAATGGGCACACGGCACGACTCAATCGCGCGACGGTGCTCGTCGGTGATCATGGTTGCCACCAGCACAATGCCATCGACCGGGTGGTTTTGGAATAAATCGAGGTACTCGAGCTCGCGATCGGGGGCGTTATCGGTATTGGCAAGCAGCATCTGGTAGCCACGGCGACCGAGCACCTGACCAATGCCGGCGGTAATGCGGCTCACGGATTCCGAGTTGATCTTAGGTACGATGACGCCGATGAGCTTGGTGGAACCGGTGCGCAGCGCGCGAGCCTGGCTGGATCGCACGTATCCGGTCAGCTCGATTGCCTGCTTAATGCGCTCGGCCTTGTCCGCCGAGATATATCCACCGTTGAGGTAGCGCGAGACGGCGGCGCTCGAAACGCCCGCCAACTCGGCCACATCTTTCATCTTTACCACGAGTACCCCCGTCGTTGAAATCGCTTTCACCATAATACCCAACCCTCGTCCGAAAATTATTCGACTGGAAAGGTCTCAGCGGATAATTTCAACCGCCCAGGTCGAGCAAACGTCAGCGAGCGGGCAGCTGCCGTGGCGAGGTGCCGCGAAAGAGGAGCGAAGCGTACTTAAT
>CABUVH010000149.1 GCA_902494935.1 uncultured Collinsella sp. | reverse complement strand
CGGCTCGGGCGACTACTTTGTCGCCGAGGCCGACGAGTCCGACAGCTCCTTCCTGTTCCTGAACCCCAACGTGGTCATTGTGACCAACGTCGAGGCCGACCACCTCGATCACTACTCGGGTATCGAGGAGATCGAGGCAACTTTCGCCAAATTCATGAGCTTGGTGGGCGAGGACGGCACCGTCATCGTCTGCGGTGAGGACCCGCATCTGGTCGAGCTCGCCAAGTCGACGGGCCGTCACGTGCTTTCCTACGGCTTTGCCGAGAGCAACGACATCGTCTGCATGCACCCGGATGTCAAGGGCATCCAGAGCGACTTTATCGTTCGCTTTGAGGACGGCACTGAGCACGCTGTGGAGATCAAGAGCAATCCCGGTCGCCACAACATGCTCAACGCCACGGCGGTGCTCACCGTCGCCCATGTCCTGGGCCTTGACATCGACGCCGCCGCCAAGGCGCTCTCGAGCTTTGAGGGCGTCCGCCGTCGCTTTACCCACGTGGGCGATATCGATGGCATCACCGTGGTCGATGATTACGGCCATCACCCCACCGAGATCAAGGCGACGCTTGCTGCCGCTTCGTCGCTGGGCTACAAGCATGTCGACGTCGTGTTCCAGCCGCACCGTTATTCGCGTCTGCAGGCCCTGTGCGACGACTTTGCCGATGCATTTGCCAATGCCGATAAACTGCTGCTGATTGATGTGTTCTCGGCTGGCGAGATGCCCATTCCGGGTGTTACCTCTAAGATGCTCGCCGATACCGTGCGCGCCAAGCATCCTGGCAAGGAGGTCGTGTACTGCTCCAGCCGTCTTGAGCTCAATCAGGAGCTCGAGCAGATGGTGGGCGAGGGCGACCTGCTGCTCACCATGGGTGCCGGTGACGTTACGACCGTCGGTCCCGAGTTTATCGAGTATCTGACTGCCAAGAAAGACGCTTAAGTCTAATGGGTCTGTTTAACGCCGTCATGGCGCTCTCGGGCATGATCGACACGGATGTGATCGAGGACGAGCGCCTTGCGCGTCATACGAGTTATCGTATCGGCGGCAAGGTCGACCTCTTTGTGACGTGCCATAGCTATCATGCCCTTCGCCGCGCCGTGGCGGTGCTCGATCGCGAGCAGGTGCCGTGGGTCATCATCGGCAAGGGCTCCAATCTGCTGGTTGCCGATGGCGGTTATCGCGGCGCCGTCATTTCGCTCGGACGTGAGTTTCAGCGCACGGTTGTTGCCGATGACGGTTGTACGCTGACGGTCGGTTCGGGCGTGATGTTTGCGCGCCTGGTCAACGATGCCCTGTCGCGTAGCCTCTCGGGCCTTGAGTTTGCCGTTGGCATCCCTGGCTCGGTCGGCGGTGCGATATCTATGAATGCCGGCACACGGACCGAGTGGATTGGCTCGCTGGTTGAGGATGTCGTAACGTTTGACCCGGTATCCGGTATCAAACATTATGCGGGGTCCGAGATCACTTGGGGCTACCGCGAATGTAGCCTTCCCCGCAATGAGATCATCCTCGAGTGCGTGCTCAAGCTTAAACCGGCGCCCAAGGCCGACATTCGCGAGCGCATGGAGCGGTACCTGACGAGGCGCAAGCGTACGCAGCCCATGGGTCGCGCATCCTGCGGGTCGGTCTTTCGCAACCCGCCCGATGCGAGTGTGGGCAAGCTTATCGAGGATTGTGGATTAAAGGGTTTTTCGATTGGCGGCGCGGAAGTTTCGCCCGTTCACGCTAATTTTATCGTTAATAACGGAACTGCCTCGGCCGATGACGTTGCCGCGGTTATCAGACATGTGCACGGAAAGGTGAGGGAGGCGTATGGCATCGAGCTCAGACCGGAAGTTAAATTCCTCGGCTTCTAGAGCATCGAAACCCACCTTCCGCCGCGCCGGAGGGCGTTCCGGCGCGCCTGCCAAACCTCAACGCAATACCGTCGCGCATTCTAAGTCTGTCGGGCATGCTCGACAGACCAGTCGTCCGGTCGTCGGCTCGCAGCTCGGTAATCGTCCGGCCGCAAAAAAGTCCTCGCGTCCCTCGGTGACGTCAAAGCCTGTTATGGGCGCCAAACCTGCCCGTCCCATGGCAACTCCTAAGCCCTCGACGGGAACTAAAGCGCCGCGTCCAGGTCGCACGCTGGGCGCATCGAAACCGCGCTCGCTGACATCGGTGCCGGCTACCGCCAAGAAGCCTTCGGGTAAAAAAAGCGTCAACCCGTTGTCTTCACTTGGGGCGATGGTAAATAAAACATCAGACGCCGCTTCTGTCGTTACAGGCAAAGGCAAAATCGTTGGCGGCGTTCTGGCCGTCTTGGCCGTGCTCGTCGTCGTTGCCATCGTGGTGATTAACTCTGGATTGTTTACCGCCACTGATATTCAGATTCAAGGCAGCGAGCATGTGACGAAGCACGATGCTATCCAGCTGATCGATTTGCCCGAGGGAACGTCGCTTTTTAACGTCGATCCCGACCAGATTACCGAGGACCTCAAGCAGAACCCGTGGGTCTCGGGCGTAGATGTCCAGCGTCAGTTCCCGCATACGCTCATCATTACGCCGATGGAGCGCAAGGTCATCGCAATTGCCTATATCAGCTCCGATGACCTTGCCTGGGCCATCGGGGATGATGACACCTGGATCGCCCCGCTGTCGACGTCGGTCGAAGTGGATGACCAGGGCAACGTCATCACGACGGGGCAGGGCTCAAATACCCTGACCGGCATTGATGCCGCGCTGGCGCTCGCTAAGCACTATGGCGCGGTGTTGTTGACTGATGTCTCGGCGGATGTCGCTCCGGTTTCCGGCCAGGCGGTGAGCTCCAAGGCCGTTAAGGCTGGCTTGGATTATGTGCGTGGTTTTTCGAGCGAGTTCTTGGGACAAGTCAAGGATATTTCCACGCCTTCGGTCGAAGCCATCTCGGCAAACCTCAATAACGGCATTGAGGTGTCGCTGGGCGATTCGGACGATATCGTCAAGAAGGAACGCGTAGTCACCAAGTTGCTTTCGCAGGTAGAGGGCGTAACGTATATCAATGTGCGCTCTCCGGGTAACTATACATTTAGGAACGCTCCGACCTCGTAGCGCTGGTTGATGCTTTGTTGAGGGGCCATACCACGCCGTTTATCTGGTTTGTTTGGTTTTCACGGTCAATTATTTGACTGATACGTTCATAATGTGCAAACATAATACGGTTTACCTTTGCATTTACTTTCAACCTGAAGGTTAATGTGCGCAGGGGTCGACCCATGCTATGGCTATAACCTTTGTTCGGAGGACCGACATGCACGAGACAGAGATCAACAACTACCTTGCCGTCATTAAGGTGGTCGGCGTCGGCGGCGGCGGTACCAACGCGGTCAATCGAATGATCGAAGAGGGCATCCGCGGCGTCGAGTTTGTTGCCATCAACACCGATGCTCAGGCACTCGCGATCTCTGATGCCGATATCAAGGTGCACATCGGCACCGACCTTACCCGCGGCCTGGGCGCCGGCGCCAACCCCGAGGTTGGCCGCAAGGCTGCCGATGAGTCCCGCGACGACATTGCCGAGGCGCTCGCTGGCGCCGACATGGTGTTCATCACCTGCGGCGAGGGCGGTGGCACCGGTACCGGCGCTGCTCCCATCGTTGCCGATATCGCGATGAACGAGGTCGGTGCGCTGACCGTCGCCGTCGTGACCAAGCCCTTCACCTTCGAGGGCCGCAAGCGCAAGAAGAGCGCCGAGGAGGGCATTAAGACCCTCTCCGATTGCGTCGACACCATGATCGTCATCCCTAACGATAAGCTGCTCGACATCGCCGAGAAGAAGACCACCATGCTCGAGGCCTTCGCGATTGCCGATGGCGTCCTTTCCCAGGGCACCCAGGGCATCACCGACCTCATCACCGTCCCCGGTATCATCAACCTGGACTTCGCCGATGTTAAGACCATCATGAAGCAGGCCGGTACCGCCATGATGGGTATCGGTACCTCTTCTGGGGACACCCGTGCCGTCGACGCTGCCCAGCAGGCCATCTCCAGCCCGCTGCTCGAGAGCTCCATCGATGGCGCCACGCGCGTGCTGCTCTCCATCGCCGGTTCCAAGGACCTGGGCATCCAGGAGATCAGCGACGCCGCCGACGTTGTCGCCAACGCCGTCGACCCCGAGGCCAACATCATCTTCGGTACCGTTGTCGACGAGTCCCTGGGCGATCAGGTGCGTATCACCGTCATCGCTACGGGCTTCTCCGACTCCAACGTCAACCGTCAGGACGAGCTCTTTGCTGCTCAGCAGTCTCAGAGCAAGGCCGCTGCCTCCGCTGAGCCGCAGCGCACCGCTCCTGCCACGAGCCCGGCTCAGGCCGCTCCGACCCGCAACGTCGGTGGCACCGAGCTTCCTAACTTCGGCAACGATCAGTTCGAGCTTCCCGACTTCCTGAAGCGCGGTAGCTTCTAAGTCGTTCTTTGCATTGTTGTGCACAGGGGCGTGTCCGTATGGACGCGCCCTTTTTATT
>CABUVH010000148.1 GCA_902494935.1 uncultured Collinsella sp. | reverse complement strand
CGGCTATCCGCGGTTTCCGTGACGATTTTGAGCACCACATCCGCGAGCACTCCTGTGGCTTTGACCGCGAGGCCCGCGTCCCGTGCGTCTCGGGCTGCCCGGCACACGTCGACATTCCCGGTTACATTTCGCTGGTCGAGGCCGGCCGCTATGCCGATGCCGTCAAGGTCATCCGCAAGAACAACCCGCTGCCGCTCGTTTGCGGCCTGGTGTGCGAGCATCCCTGCGAGATGCACTGCCGTCGTGGCATGGTCGATGACCCCATGAACATTCTCGCCCTCAAGCGTTTTGCCGTTGAGCACAGCGACCTCAACGATTACAAGCCCAACGTGGCTGACAACACCGGCAAGCGCATCGCCGTGATTGGCGGCGGCCCGGCCGGCCTTTCCTGCGCCTTCTACCTGGCCGTGATGGGCCATAAGGTGATCATCTTTGAGCAGCGCCACCACCTGGGCGGCATGCTGCGCTACGGCATTCCCAGCTACCGTCTGCCGCGCGAGCGCCTGCAGGCCGAGATCGACTGGATCTTGAGCGCCGGCATCGACGTGGAACTCGACCACTCCGTCAATGGCGAGGAGCTTGCCCGCCTGCGCGACGAGTTCGATGCCGTCTACCTGGCCATTGGTGCCCATAGCGATAAGAAGCTCGGCCTTCCGGGCGAAGAGGCGCCCGGCGTGGAGTCGGCCGTCAAGATGCTGCGCGCCATCGGCGACGACGAGCTGCCCGACCTGAGCGGTCAGCGCGTGTGCGTCATCGGCGGCGGCAACGTGGCCATGGACGTGGCGCGCTCTGCCGTGCGCTGCGGTGCCGAAAAGGTGAGCATCGTCTACCGCCGTCGCATCTGCGACATGACGGCCCAGGATGCCGAGATTGCCGGCGCCCAGGCCGAGGGCTGCGAGGTTCTTGAGCTCACCGCACCGCTCGCTATTGAGACGGGCGAGGAAGGTCGCGTGAGTGGCCTGCGCGTGCAGCCGCAGATTATCGGCGAGCCCCGTCGTGGGCGTCCGGCCCCGCGTGCCGCCGCCACGCCCGAGCGCGTCATTCCCTGCGAGCGCGTGTTTGTGGCCATTGGCCAGGACATCGATTCCAAGCCGTTTGAGGAGATGGGCGTTGCCTGCAAGTGGGGCTGCATCGTCACCGATTCGGATGGCGCCGTGCCTAACTTCGATGGCCTCTTTAGTGGCGGCGACTGCCAGACCGGTCCCGCCACCGTCATCCGGGCCATCAACGCCGGCCGCGTTGCTTCGGCAAATATCGACCGCTATCTGGGTTTTGACAACAAGATCAAGCTCGACGTCGAGCTGCCGACCGTGCAGTTTAAGGGCAAGCACGAGTGCGGCCGCTGCGAGCTGGGCGAGCGCGAGGCCGGCGAGCGCATCCACGATTGGAATCTGGTCGAGCAGGGCCTTACCGAGGAGGAGGCACGCCAGGAGGCAAGCCGCTGCCTGCGTTGCGACCACTTTGGCTTTGGCGCGTTCCGCGGAGGGAGGAACCTGGAATGGTAGAGCCCAACAACCCCACTGTCAGCGACAACACCGAAAGCGGAGCACTCAACATGGTCAAGCTCACTATCGATAATTGCGAGGTCGTGGTGCCCGAGCACACCACGATCCTGGACGCGGCCAAGTCCGTCGGTATCCAGATTCCCACCCTGTGCTACCTGCGCGATCTAAACGAGATCGGCGGCTGCCGCGTGTGCGTGGTCGAGGTTGAGGGCTGCGACCAGCTGGTTGCCGCCTGCAACAACTACGTGCTCGACGGCATGGTGGTTCACACCAACAGCCCCAAGGCCCGCGAGGCGCGTCGCACCAACGTGCAGCTGCTACTGTCCCAACACGACTCGCGCTGTACGAGCTGCGTGCGCAGTGGTAACTGCAACCTGCAGACCATCGCCAACGACCTGGGCATCTTCTATCTGCCGTACGAGCAGCACCTGGCGCGCGAGGGCTGGGACTTCGATTTCCCCATCATCCGCGATAACGACAAGTGCATTAAATGCATGCGCTGCATCAAGGTGTGCGAGAGCGTGCAGGGCTTAGGGATTTGGGACCTGACCAACCGCGCCACGCATACCGCCGTGGGCACCCGCGGGCGTGCGCCGATCGGCAAGACCGATTGCGTCGCGTGTGGTCAGTGCATCACGCATTGTCCGACGGGCGCCCTGCGCGAGCGTGACGATACCGAGACCGTGTTCGACGCCATCGCCGATCCCGACAAGATCGTGCTGGCGCAGATTGCGCCGGCCGTGCGTAGCGCCTGGGGCGAGGAGCTCGGCATTCCGCGCGATGAGGCCACCGTCGAGCGCCTGGCCTGTGCGCTGCGCCGCGTGGGCTTTGAGTACGTGTTCGACACCGATTTCTCGGCCGACCTCACCATTATGGAGGAGGGCTCCGAGCTGCTCGAGCGCCTGGGTAAGGCCGCCAAGGGCGAGGGCGACAGCCGCAGCTGGCCCATGTTCACGAGCTGCTGCCCGGGCTGGGTACGCTTTGTGAAGGCGCGTTACCCCGAGTTTGTCGACAGCCTGTCCACGTCCAAGTCGCCGCAGCAGATGTTCGGCGCCATCGCCAAGACCTACTACGCCAAGGTGCTGGGCGTGGAGCCCGAGCGCCTGTTTGTGGTGTCCGTGATGCCGTGCACGGCCAAGAAGGCCGAGTGCGCGCTGCCGAGCATGGTGGGCGAGGACGGCACGCCCGATGTGGACGTTGCACTGACGGTGCGCGAGATGGTGCGCATGGTCCGCGCGAGCCACGTGAGCGTGGATACGCTAGTTGAGGAGCCGCTCGATACGCCGCTGGGCTTTGGCACGGGTGCGGGTGTGATCTTTGGCGCCACGGGCGGCGTGATGGAGGCCGCCGTGCGCTCGGCCTATTACCTGGTGACGGGCAAGAACCCCGACGCCGACTTCTTTACCGATGTGCGCGGCCTGGACGGCTGGAAGGAGGCCGTGGCCGATATCGATGGCACCAAGGTGCGCGTCGCCGTGGCACACGGGCTGGGCAACGCTGCCCGTCTGCTCGACGCGATTCGCGACGGCCGCGTGAGCTATGACTTCGTTGAGGTCATGGCGTGCCCGGGCGGCTGTGTCGGTGGCGGCGGTCAGCCCATCCATGACGGCTGTGAGCTGGCAGCCGAGCGCGGCCAGGTGCTGTGGGGCTTGGATGCTGCTGCGGATATTCGCTTCTCGCACGAGAATCCCGATGTCCAGGCATGCTACCGCGAGTTCTTGGGCGAGCCGCTCTCGCCGCTGGCCGAGGAGCTGCTGCATACCGACCATCACGCATGGACGATGCCTAACGAGGGGACGTGCTAGCGATGCGCGCGTTTAATGTTGAGATGTCGCGCCGGGGGTTTGCCTCGGCGCTCGCTGCGGGCGCCCTGTCGCTTGCGCTCGCGGGCTGTGGCGGCGGGGCTGCCGGTGCCGGGTCCGCCGCGGGCTCGGCTGCCACAGACGGCGCCGGTGCTGCTGCAGAGCCGGTCGAGGTGCACGTCGCCTCGCTCAAGGGGCCGACCTCGATTGGTCTGGTGCAGTTTATGGACCGGGCGGCCGATGGCGAGACGGACAATGAGTTCGACTTTGCGATCAACACCGCCGCCGACGAGATTGTGCCCAAGGTCATTCAGGGCGATATCGACATTGCCCTGGTGCCGGCCAACGTGGCGAGCGTGCTCTACAACAAGACCGAGGGCGCGGTGCAGGTCATCGACATCAACACGCTGGGCGTGCTGAACGTGGTGACGGGCGACGCGAGTGTGACCTCGTTTGGCGATCTGGCGGGTCGCACCGTCTACATGACGGGCAAGGGCACCACGCCAGAGTACGTCATGAACTACCTGCTGGAGCGCGCGGGCCTGACCGGCCAGGTGGCGCTCGAGTTTAAGAGCGAGCCCACCGAGGTGCTGTCGGCCCTGCTTGCCGACCCGTCCGCCGTGGGCGTGCTGCCGGAGCCGTTCAAGACCGCTGCCATCGCCAAGAGCGAGGGCAAGCTGTCGGCACCGGTGAGCCTGACTGATGTGTGGGACGAACTGGCGGGTGACACGGGCTCCCGTTTGCTGACGGGCGTGACCGTGGTGCGTCGTGCCTTTGCCGAGGAGCATCCCGAGGCCGTGACGGAATTCTTGAGCTGCCATGCGGCGAGCGTGAAGGCCGTGAACGCGGCGCCGGCGGACTGGGCGCAGGCCGTGGTCGATGCAGGCATCGTGGATAACGCCACGATTGCCGAAAAGGCGATTCCCGGGTGCATGCTCGTGCGCCAGACGGGGAAGGATATGAAGGCGGCGCTCGGTGGGTACCTGCAGGTGCTGGCCGATGCGGACGCGAGCGCCGTGGGTGGCAAGCTCCCGGCTGACGATTTCTACTACATGGAGTAGCCCGTGCGTGCGTTTGCTCGACAAATGACGGAGCGTATGAAGGCGGTGGCGGCAGCAGGTGCCGTCGCCGCCTTTTGGCTTGCCGCGTGGATGCTGGTGGCGGCGCTGGTGGCGCAGCCGTTGATCTTGCCTGGGCCGGGTGTTGTTGCCCTGGCGCTGCTGCGCCTGGTGCGCGATGGCGGTACCTGGGCGATTTTGGCGGGCTCGGG
>CABUVH010000147.1 GCA_902494935.1 uncultured Collinsella sp. | reverse complement strand
CTCTCTGCCATCGAACGCGTGCTGGCCGCCGGCCGTTCGGCCTGCGTGCTCGTGCCCGAGATTTCGCTGACGGCCCAGACCGTCGGCCGCTTCCGCTCGCGCTTTGGCGAGACGGTCGCTGTGTTCCATTCGCGTCTTTCTGCCGGCGAACGTCTGGACCAGTGGGATTTGGTCGCCAGCGGTGCCGCGCGCGTGGTCGTGGGCGCCCGCTCGGCTCTCTTTTGCCCGCTCAACGACCTGGGCCTCATTATCATCGACGAGGAGCACGAGACCAGCTACAAGCAGGGTTCCAGCCCGCGCTACCATGCGCGCGAGGTGGCGGCCGAGATGGCGCGCCGCTATCGGTGCCCACTCGTGCTGGGCTCCGCCACGCCCTCTGCCGAGGCCCTCGACCGCTGCCGCCGCGGCACGTACGGCGGCGTCACCTGGACGCGCGTCGAGATGCCCGAGCGCCCGGGGCACGCCGTGTTGCCTACGGTTCGCATTGCCGACCTGCGCCGTGAGTTCGCACACGGCAGCCGCTCCATGTTCTCTAAACCGCTGATGGAAGGCCTGGAGCGTGTGGTCGAGCGTCGCGAAAAGGCCGTGTTGCTGCACAACCGCCGCGGCTTTGCGCCGTTTCTTATGTGCCGTGAATGCGGCTGCGTGCCAACCTGCAACCACTGCTCCACCGCGCTCACGTACCACGAGCGCACGCACACGCTGCAGTGCCACACTTGCGGATCGTCCTGGCGCGTGCAGCCCTATCCGGCGCCCACGAGTCGCTGTCCCAAGTGCGGCAGCCGCTACCTGGCAAAAATGGGGCTGGGCACACAGCAGATCGAGGACGCACTGCACCAGATGCTGCCCGACGACGTCGCCATCATTCGCATGGACGCCGATTCCACGCGCGGCAAGGATGCACACAAAAAGTTGCTCGAGCAGTTCGATGCTGCCGATTGCGCGGTGCTGCTGGGTACCCAGATGATCGCCAAGGGCCTCGACTTTCCCGAGGTCACGCTCGTGGGTGTGGTCAATGCCGACTTTGCGCTGAAGCTGCCCGATTTTAGAGCAGGGGAGCGCGCCTACGATCTGCTGGAGCAGGTTGCGGGCCGCGCCGGCCGCGGCGATCGCCCCGGTGAGGTTATCATCCAGACCTACCTGCCCGAGGATCCGGTCATTCGCGCCGTCGCCGAGCACGACCGCTCGATCTTTACCGACTCCGACCTGGACCAGCGCCGCGACGCCCTGTATCCGCCGTTCGTGCGCCTGTCCAACATATTGGTATGGTCGACGAACGCGGATGTCGCGCGGGACTACATCGGTCGCATCGCGAAGTTCCTCAAGCGTCGCTGGCATGCCGCCGCGCCCGACTTTTTGCGGCAGGGGAGTGCCGTGCCCCAGGTGCTTGGTCCGGCTTCGTGTGTAATCGAGAGAGCCAAGGACCGTTACCGCTTCCATCTGCTTGTGAAGTCGCCGGTAGGGTACCATGTCTCTGATGCTATCGACGCCTGCCTCAAAGAGGTGGGCTCCGCGCGTGGCGTGAGCGTGAGTGTTGACGTCGACGCTTATGATTTGATGTAACAACCCGAAAGGATGGCCATGGAAGCCAACGGAATCGTACTGTCGCCCGACCCTCGTCTGCGCCAGGAGTGCGCCGTCATCGAGGAGATCACCCCGGCGATCGAGGCGCTTGCCGAGAAGATGAAGAAGATGATGTTCGAGAACGGCGGTTGCGGCCTTGCCGCCCCGCAGATCGGCGAGCTCATCCAGCTTGTCACCATCGACTGCGACTATAGCGACAAGAACGACTATGACCCGTACGTGCTCATCAACCCTGTCATTGTTGAGCAGAGCGACCATCTGGTGCCGTTTAGCGAGGGCTGCCTGTCCATTCCCGGCATTAGCTGCGAGATCGAGCGTCCCGATCACGTTGTCGTCGAGGCGTACGATCTGGATGCCAACCTGATTCGCTATGAGGCCACGGGCGACCTGTTCTGCGTGTGCCTGCAGCACGAGATCGATCACCTGCACGGCAACACCATGTTCGAGCGCCTTAAGCCCATGCAGAGGCTCAAGGCCGTCAAGGAGTACCAGGACGCCCTGGCCCGCGGCGCTCGACCGGGCGAGACGGAGTAGGTTTGTCCGTCCCCGGGGCGTCGGCCTATATCATCCCGTGCTCAAACATTCTCGCTTTGCTGCGAAACTGCGCGCGGGACGATATAGGCGGACGCCCCGGGGACTACGTTGACGCTGCTTGTCTCGCCCAGGTGCCGTTGGGCCAGGGAGGGGCGTCTTCGCTGATAGTCTTTGTTGAGAGGGAGCTGCTTTTATTGCGGCTCTTTCTTTGGTTTTGGGTATATTTGTTCTTGTTGAATTGTTATTGCGGATGGGCTGGGTACTTGGCTTTCCGCCGTTATTTGTAGCTGTCTTAGCTTTGGTTGAGGGGAGACGTTCTTTATGCGTATTGTGTTTATGGGTACGCCTGATTTTGCCGTGCCTTCGTTGACTTCGCTTGTCGAGGCCGGGAATGAGATTGCGCTTGTTATTACTCGTCCCGATGCTGTTCGTGGGCGTGGTAAAAAGCTGGATCCGTCTCCTGTTAAGGCCAAGGCACTTGAGCTGGGGTTGCCAGTTGTTGAGGCAAATCGTATGACGCCTGACGTTGTTGAGGCGCTTCAGGCTGCCCAGGCTGAAATTTTCTGCGTGGCTGCTTATGGGTGCATTTTGCCTGATGATGTGCTGCATATGGCGCCGCTTGGTATTGTGAATGTTCATGCGTCCTTGCTGCCGCGTTGGCGTGGCGCTGCTCCTATTCAGCGTGCGATTCTTGCTGGTGACGAGGTTGCCGGCGTTTCCATTATGCGTATTGGGCATGGCGTGGATACAGGCGCTTATTGCGCGCAGGCCTCGACCTCGGTTGCCGGTAAGCATGCCGAGGCACTGACGATGGAGCTTGGCGAGCTGGGCGGTAAGCTGCTGGCCGATACGCTGCCCTCGCTTGTCGATGACACGGCGGTGTGGACCGAGCAGGATGAGTCCCTTGTCACGCATGCTGCCAAGATTTCCAAGCAGGAGATGCGTCTGGATCCGCAGATGGCGGCGCTCGATTGCGTGCGTCATGTGCTTGCCTCGTCCGATACCGCTCCTGCTCGTTGCGTGATTGCCGGCAAGACCGTGCGCGTGCTCGATGCTGCGCCGGCCGACGTGTCACTTGGCGAGGGTCAGGTTCTCGTTAAGGCCAAGCGTGTTTACCTGGGTCTTTCCGATGGCTCGGTTGAGTTGCTCGAGGTTAAGCCCGACGGCAAGCGTGCCATGGCTGCTTCTGCCTGGGCTGCCGGCCTTCAGGGTGCCGATCTTACGTGGGGTGTACTGTCATGAGCAAGTTGTCTCCCGCGCGCAAGCTTGCGCTCGATGTGTTGATGGAGGCCGATCGCCGCGGTATGTACGCACGCGACGTGTTGTCTTCCCGTGCTTCCGCCAAGGCCATTGACCAGCGCGATTCTGCGTTTGCCGCTCGCTTGGCGCTCGGTGTTGCCGCGACGCAGGGCATTTTGGACGAGCTGCTCGACCAGTTTCTCGATAAGCCCAAAAAGATCGCGCCGCGTGTTCGCATGGCGCTTCGTATTTCGGCCTTCGAGATGCTCTATCTGCATACGCCTGGCCGCGTTGCGGTGAGTCAGGGCGTTGAGCTGGTGCGCAGCGGAGCTAAGTCTGCCGCCGGTTTGGCCAATGCCGTGCTGCATAAGGTTGCTGACAATGTTGAGGACTTTGCAACGGCGTCCGATGTGGATGAGTCTGAGCGACGCTTGGTTCGTCTGTCGCGCCTGATGGGTCTGCCGCGTTGGCTGTGCGCTCGCATTATGGCATCGTTCGACACGCCTGAGGGTGCGCTTAACTTTGCCGGCAATCTGGCCCCCGCGCCGCTGGCCCTGCATGAGAACGCCTTTGCGAACAAGCCCGATCCGTTTATCTCCCAGCTTGTGGCACCAGTGTTCCCGGGTTGTCATGCGCCTGTCGATGCTCAGGTTACGGTTGCGTCGGGCGTATTTGAGCGCGCTGCTGCCGTGGCCTCGGATCTTAACGCCCAGCTCATCGCCACAGCTGCCACGCGTCCTGGAAGTTGCCTTGAGATTGGTGCCGGTCGCGGCACCAAGACCTATGTGATGATGTGCCAGGCCAAGCGTGCGGGCTATGAGCGTCAGCATACGGCGCTCGATCTGCATGATCGCAAGTGTGATCTGAATCTCGCTCGCCTGCATAAGGCCGGTATTCAGGGCGTTCGTACGGTTTCGGGTGATGCCTGCGAGCTCGATGAGGTGCTCACATCGTTTGATGCCATGCGCGGTGATCGGGTCAAGTTCGATACCGTGTTTATCGATGCGCCGTGCTCTGGCACCGGAACCATGCGCCGTCATCCCGAGATCCCATGGCGCCTAACCGAGAATGATGTGACGGCCGAGTTACCCAAGCTTCAGCTGACGATGCTTAAGGAGGCTTCTGCGCGCGTGGCCGCCGGCGGAGAGCTCATCTATGCTACCTGCTCGGTTTTTGATGAAGAGAACACGCAGGTCGTGGATGCCTTCCTTGCTTCTCCCGAGGGTGCCGGCTTTAGCGTGGCACCGCTTT
>CABUVH010000146.1 GCA_902494935.1 uncultured Collinsella sp. | reverse complement strand
TTGGGTGTTCCTATAGTTTTGTCAACCGTCGGGGCTACTCCCGGTAGGGCACCCGGTCGCGCATCACGGCGTATATCGCCCTGAGCCGCTTCCTCGCGACGGCCTTGAGCGCCCGCCCGTGCCCCATGCCCCGCGCCCTGCAGGCCCGGTAGTACTCGCCGTAGCGCCCCGAGGACCTCACCAGGCTGTTGCACGAGAAGATCAGCAGGGACTTGAGCCTCGCGTCGCCGCGCCTGGACGCCCTGACCGACCTCACCGACGTGCCGGAGCTCCTCACCCTCGGGGCTATGCCGCAGTACGAGGCCAGGTGGTCGTGGTCCGGGAACCTCCCGATGTCGACCGACACCGCGAGCTGCGCCGCGGTCCTCGGGCCGATGCCGGGCACGGTGAGCAGGCACGCGTAGGTCTCGTCGCCCTCGAGCAGCGCCGCCGTCTCGGCCTCGAGGGCCCCGGCCTCGTCGAGGGCCTCCGATATCCGGGCGGCCAGGAACCTGACCTGCCTGTTCTCGGCCTCGACGAGCGCCGGCGGGGGCGCGGTGGAGGCGGCCGCGGCCTCCCCGGCGGCCTCGGCCCGCGGGCCCCCGGCCCCGGAGCGGGCGATCCCCCACGCCCCGCCGAACCCGGCGAGCAGCTCCAGCCACCGCCGGTCCGACAGGTCGACCGCGGCCTCGAGGGCCGGGCAGGACTCGAGCAGCACCGCGCGCAGGCGGTTCTTGTCCCTGGTCGCGCAGGCGACGACGTGGTCGCGCTGCGACGAGAGGGCGCGGGCGGCCTCGAGGGCCTCGCCGCGGCCCGGGACCCCCGACAGGGAGTCCGGCACGCCCAGGGCGGTCCGCGCGATCACCGCGGCGTCGCGCTCGTCGGTCTTGGCCTCGCCGGCGAACAGGCCCGCGGCGCGGCTGGCGGCGAGGCCGGGCAGGTAGGCGACCCCGAGCCCCGCGGCGCGGGCCCGCCTCACGGCGAGGGACCCTATGTTGCGGAACTGGTCGACGACGACGAGCGTGCCGGCGGGCGCGGAGGCGAACAGCGCGTCGAGCTCGGCCTCCCTGTTGCGGACGGGGGCGCTGTCCAGCACCTCCCCGTCGCGGTCGATCAGGCAGGCCCAGTGCGATGACTTGCCGACGTCCAGGCCGAGCACGGCCGCGGGTCTGGTGGATGGCGCTTTCACGGTGGTATCCTTCCGGTAGTCGTTCGACCGGATGGCCTCCCCCTCGGCACTCACATTACCAGCCGCGGCACCTGCCCGGCACTTTCCTATCAGCCGTCGGGGGCGGCGCGCCCCGCGCCGGCAGCACCCAACGGGCCCTCTCGGGGCAGGGACGTTCGGCCGTGCGCGGGCGCCCGGTCGGCGGCCCGTTCTGGGCGCGCCTCAATCGTAGCCCGAGACGGTCCCGGGCTGACAATTTCGACTGTAATGGACGTTCTTAAACGACTACATAGAACAAGAGTGGATGATCTCCCGGTTTGAGCCTGCATTCAAGCTCAAAGTGGGAGATCATCCACTCTCGTTTCGTTTGTTGATTTCGATGCCTACATTTGTAGGAACAGTTCGTGGAGGCGGGTATCGTCGTCGAGCTCGGGGTGGAAGGTTACGCCGAGCTGGTTGCCCTGACGGGCGGCGACAATACGACCGTCGACTTTCGCTAAGGCCTTGGCGTCGCCGTGGACCTCGACGATGCGGGGCGCGCGGATAAACGTCAGCGGCACTTCACCGTCGATGCCGGCTATTTGCCCCTTGGTTCGAAAGCTGCCGAGCTGCCTGCCGTAGGCATTGCGCTCGACAAGTACATCCATGGTTTCCAGACGCGGCGTGCCCTTATCGTCATGGGCGGCAAGGTCGTGAGCCAGTAGAATCAGGCCGGCGCAGGTGCCCAGGACGGGCATACCTTCAGCGATACGGGCACGAAGCTCCTCGAGCATGCCCAACTCATCAAGCAGCTTCCCTTGAACGGTAGACTCGCCGCCGGGAAGTACCAGACGGTCAAAGTCCTGCTTCAAATCAGCCGCCTGCCTCAGCTCAATACAGTGTGCGCCAAGCTCGAATAGTCTTGCCTCGTGCTCGGCAAATGCGCCTTGGACCGCCAGCACGGCGACCGTTTGGTCTGCATAATCGCTCATGTGCGATCCTTTCTGCCGGACTAGCGTCCGCGCTCCTCCATGATGATTTCGATCTCGTCGGCGTTGATGCCCACCATGGCCTCGCCCAGGTCCTCCGAAAGCTCGGCGATGAGCTTGGCATCGGTGAAGTTTGCCACGGCCTTGACGATGGCGGCGGCGCGCTTGGCGGGGTCGCCGCTCTTAAAGATGCCCGAGCCGACAAAGACGCCCTCGGCGCCCAGTTGCATCATCAGCGCGGCGTCGGCAGGGGTCGCTACGCCGCCGGCGGCAAAGTTCACAACGGGAAGCTTGCCCGTGGCATGGACCTCGCGCACCAGCTCGACCGGAACCTGCAGTTGCTTGGCTGCCTCAAAGAGCTCATCATCGCGCAGGGCAACAACGTCGCGGATTTGCTTTTGGATCTTGCGCATGTGGCGCACGGCCTGGACCACGTCGCCCGTGCCCGGCTCGCCCTTGGTGCGAATCATCGTGGCGCCCTCGGCAACACGGCGCAGCGCCTCGCCCAGATCGCGGGCGCCGCAGACAAACGGGACGTCAAACTGGGTCTTGTCGATGTGATAGACGTCATCGGCAGGGGAGAGAACCTCGGACTCGTCGATGTAATCGATCTCGATAGCCTGCAGGACCTGCGCCTCGACAATGTGACCGATGCGGCACTTGGCCATGACGGGGATGGAGACGGCCTCTTGGATGCCCTTGATCATCTTGGGGTCGCTCATGCGCGAGACGCCGCCTGCGGCACGGATGTCGGCCGGGATGCGCTCGAGTGCCATGACGGCGCAGGCGCCTGCCTCCTCGGCGATGCGTGCCTGCTCGGGCGTGGTGACGTCCATGATGACGCCGCCCTTGAGCATCTGCGCGAGTTCGCGATTGAGTTTGACGCGATCGGCCTTGCTGGTCTGTTCTGCCATGGTTGCTCCCTTGGTTGGCATGTGCATTGCTTGACGGAACATCCTATCGGGGAGCTGGGTATGGCAAAATACTCAGTTTTCGAGATAATAATAATGTCAGCCTAATACCAGATTGAACAGCTCGATAAGGTCAGGTGGCAAACTCATGCTTGACTACAATTTGGAAAAACGCGGCGAAGCATCGCTTTATGAGTATGTTTACCAGCAAATTCGAGATGATATTGTTGCTGGACGTATTGTGGCGGGGGAGCATCTGCCGTCCAAGCGCGCCTTTGCCAGTCATCTGGGAATCAGTGTTATTACCATCGAGAATGCATATAGCCAGTTACTCGCTGAGGGCTATATTTGCTCAATGCCACGTCGTGGCTACTACGCTTGCGAGCTTCCAGATGCACCGGTTTTGGCTTCGGCTGCGGAGGGCATCGACCGAGATAACGCCTCTGCGGGTCCCAGCGCGCATGATGTCAACGGACAGGTCGAGCTATTCGATGCACTTTCTCCTTCCGCTTTGGAGGCGGCGCGGCTTTGGCAAAGCGCACTACGGGCGACGCTGGCATCCGAAGATGAGCGCGAAATCTTTTCGCCCGCACCGGCGCAGGGCACCGCTCGGCTACGACGCGCAATTGCTCACCATCTGCGTGGGACGAGGGGCATGAATGTCGATCCCAACAATATCGTTATCGGCGCGGGCGCCCAGCTGCTCGATACCATGCTGGTTCAGTTGCTTGGAGCCGACAAGGTGTATGCCGTTGAGGATCCGGGCTATTTGCGCCTGACGCGCATCTATCAGGCTATGGGCTGCAAAGTTCGACATGTCCCGTTGGATGACGACGGCGTGGACCTGAGCGCTCTGCAGAAAACCGGGGCCGATGTCCTTCACCTTATGCCGTCCCATCAGTATCCGACCGGCCTTGTGACGAGCATTGCGCGTCGCTATGCGCTTCTGAGCTGGGCCGCCGAGCGACCAGATCGGTATCTTATTGAAGATGACTTTGATTGTGAGTTTCGCCTTGCCGGCAAGCCGATTCCCGCGCTCGCGTCGATCGATGCCGCCCAGTCGGTTATCTACACCAACACGTTTTCGAAGAGCCTGTCATCGGCGTTGCGTCTAGCGTACATGGTGCTGCCCGATGAGCTAATGGAGCGGTTTAGGCGCAACCTTGGGTTTTACGCCTCGTCGGTGAGCTCTGTTGACCAGGTCGCTTTGGCGTGTTTGCTGGAATCGGGTGATTACGAGCGACATGTGAACCGCGTGCGCGTTCGTGCTCGCGAGGCGCGTGATGGCCTGACCTCGCTTGTACGGAAAGCGTTTCCGGCAGGGGAGGTCTCGATCGAACACGCAGACGCGGGCCTTTACTGCACCGTAGTTGCGGAGCGCGGAGCGGGCGGAAGCTCTTTTGTGCGGGCCCTCACGCGCTCGAGTATCCCTTTTGTCGATATCAGTGGCTGTTATTGGTGTGCCGATGGCGCATCTGTCCCTGAAAACTCAAGTCAAATTCTTGTTCAGTATGACGATCTGAGTCCAAAAGTGCTTAGCACCTTGGAATTGCAGCTAACGGGGGCATTCTGCAATCTAAGTGAGTAGACTTTTGGCACTTTGGCGACCAGGCAGTTTTATAACAAGCTATCTACCTGCACTGATAATTGTTCTCGGGGGAAGCGGGCACTGCGGGGCGCGGCAACGGCGCGCGATTTCCGCGTCGCAGCGCTACCCTGATGCTGAATGCCGGGACGATGACCCACTG
>CABUVH010000145.1 GCA_902494935.1 uncultured Collinsella sp. | reverse complement strand
GCGCATCGGCGTGGATATCGACGAGGTGCTCATTTCCCAGCCCGATACGGGCGAGCAGGCGCTTGAGATTGTTGACATGCTCGTGCGTTCCGGCGCCATCGATGCCATCGTCGTCGACTCCGTCGCCGCTCTGACCCCGCGTGCCGAGATCGAGGGAGAAATCGGCGATACTACGGTCGGTCTTCAGGCTCGCCTGATGAGCCAGGCGCTCCGCAAGCTCGCCGGCTCGCTGTCCAAGTCCAACACGACGTGCATCTTCATTAACCAGCTGCGTGAGAAGATCGGCGTCATGTTCGGCAACCCCGAGACTACGACGGGCGGCCGCGCCCTTAAGTTCTTCTCTTCGGTGCGTATCGACATTCGCCGTATCGACAGCATTAAGCTTAAGGACGAGGTTATCGGTAACCGCGTGCGCGCCAAGGTCGTTAAGAACAAGGTGGCAGCTCCGTTCCGTTCTGCTGAGTTCGACATCATGTACGGTACGGGCATCTCTAAGGAGGGCTCGATTCTGGACATGGCTGTCGAGTGCGGCATCTGCAAGAAGATGGGCTCCTGGTTTGCCTATGGCGAGGACAAGCTCGGCAACGGTCGCGAGGCCGCCAAGGCGTTCCTGCGCGAACACCCCGATTGCGCCGACGAGATTGAGCATAAGGTCCGTCTTGCCTGCGGGCTTGAGTTTGATGACGATGCTCCGTCCGAGGTGGAGCTGACCGATCAGCCAGCGCCTGAGGAGTTTGACGAGCTTTACGCCATCGATGGTTCCGCCATGCTCGATGATGACGACGAGTAGCGGTTACGCTCATGTCGTATACGGTGACCGAGGCCACGGTCGTCTTTCCCGATAAGAAGGCGGCCTCCTCGTTCTCGAGCGGGTATGCGTCCAAAAAGCCTTGCGCACATATCGATTGTGAGCTTGAGGGCGGTTTTGAGCGGTTCATTTGGATTCCCGTGCGGGTCGCGCGGCTGTATGTCAAAAACCGCCCCGATCTTCCCTGTGATTGGGACAACTTCCGTGAGGCGGTGCAGCTCATTGAGCGTAAATGTGCACTTACCATGGTGACCGAGATGTTATCGCGCCGCGACCATGCGACGGGTGAGGTCCGTGACAAGCTGGCTCGCTACGGCTTTCACCAGCCTGCGATCGATTTCGCCGTCGAGCGCGCCACCGAGTATCGTTTTTTAGACGAGAGCCGCTTTTGCTCGTACTTTATCGAGGAGCGCAAGCGGCGCGGTTGGGGACAGCGCAAAATCGAGACCGAGCTCAAGCGCCGTCATGTCGTGCTCGATGACATTCCCGGTTATCCCGAGGATTATTTTGCCGTCGAAGACGATTTGGCGCGTGCGTCAGCCCTGCTCGCCAAGCGGCGTGTTCCAGAGACGCGCGCATTCGAAAAACTGGTTCGGTTTTTGATGCGCAAAGGCTTCTCGTATCACATCGCCGCCGATGCCGTTAAGGCACGTCTCGATGCCGAACGCGAGGAATGTGCGGTTTAGGCGTATGTGTTTTGTGGCCCTGCCGTTCACCGTGTTTTAGCCGCCGTGCCGGGGCCATTTATTTGACAGTTGTTGTGGTTCAACGTACGATAAACACTGTCATTTGCTTTGTGATATGTGCTCATCTGTGATGAGTTTGTTTATATGTTTATCTGTATCCGACCCGCATAAGCTGCGCCCATATTACTCAAATGTCGCGAGCCGTTCGTAAGGACGGTTCGCTTTGTTGTGTAACGAATCCATAAAAAGGAGTGAGCATGCCTATCATCGCAGCGCTCGTTGGCATCGTTTTGGGTGCCATCGCCGCCATTGCCTACATGCGCACCGCCAAGCAGGGTAGTCTTCACGAGGCCGACGAAAAGATCCAGTCGGCACACGCACAGGCTGAGTCCCTGATCGGTGATGCTAAGCGTCAGGCCGAGACCCTCAAAAAAGAGGCTCTGCTCGAGGCTAAAGAGGAGATCATCAAGAACAAGCAGGCCGCCGAGGCCGAGGACAAGCAGCGTAAGAGCGAGATTCGTACGCTCGAGAACCGTGTGATGCAGCGCGAGGAGTCCCTTGATCGCCGAAACGACGCTCTCGACAAGCGTGAGCACCAGCTGTCCAGCCAGGCCGGTCAGGTCGAGAAGCGCTCCCGCGAGCTTGAGGAGCTCTGCGCCAAGCAGACCTCCGAGCTCGAGCGTATCGCCGACCTGACCCGTGAGGACGCCCACAAGGAGCTCCTCGATAAGGTTCGCGGCGAGGTCACCCACGAGGCTGCCACGATCATTCGCGAGTCCGAGCAGCAGGTTCGCGCCGAGTGCCACAAGACCGCCCAGGAGATTCTGTCCCTGGCGATTCAGCGCTGCGCTGCCGACCACACAGCCGAGGTCACCGTTACCTCCGTGCACATTCCCTCTGATGACCTCAAGGGCCGTATCATCGGTCGCGAGGGTCGCAACATCCGCACCTTCGAGCAGGTTTCCGGCGTCAACCTCGTGATCGACGACACGCCCGAGACCGTCGTTCTTTCGAGCTTCGACCCGGTCCGTCGTGAGACTGCCCGTGTCGCCCTCGAGAATCTCATCGCCGACGGCCGCATTCACCCTGCCCGCATCGAGGAGATGTATCACAAGGCTGCCGACTTGGTTCAGCAGCGCGTGCGCGAGGCTGGCGAGCAGGCTGCCTTCGATACTGGCATCCACGACCTGCACCCCGAGATCGTCAAGACCCTTGGTGCCCTGCGCTACCGTACCTCGTTTGGTCAGAACGTGCTTCAGCACTCCCTAGAGGTCTCTGATCTGTGCGGCGTGATGGCTTCCGAGCTTGGCCTGGACGTTGTGACCGCCAAGCGCGCCGGCCTGCTGCACGACCTGGGCAAGGCAATTGACCACGACGTCGAGGGCCCGCATGCCGTCATCGGCGCCGAGCTTGCCCGTCGTTATGGCGAGAAGCCCGTTATCGTTCACGCTATCGAGGCTCACCATGCCGATGTCGACCCCAACACGGTGCTCGATGTCCTGGTACAGGCCGCCGATGCCGTCTCCGCCTCTCGCCCCGGTGCCCGTCGCGAGTCTGCCGAGAACTACATCAAGCGTCTTGAGAAGCTCGAGGAGATTGCCAACTCCCATGAAGGCGTCGAGCGTACCTATGCCATGCAGGCTGGTCGCGAGGTCCACGTCATGGTTCAGCCGGACAAGATCTCCGATGCCCAGTCCACGGTCCTGGCTCACGATATCGCCCATCAGATCGAGGAAGAGATGGAGTATCCCGGTCAGGTGCGCGTCGTCGTGATTCGCGAGAGCCGCGCTGTCGATATCGCTAAATAACATGAGCGACGCGAACGAGCTCATCTCATTTATCGCGTCGATGTCGGGGGAGGGCAACCTTCGCGTCGAGTAGAACCTTGGCGAGGGGTATGTCCGCCTCCGCGTTTCGGAGGCCGAGCGGCGCCAGGCAAAACACGACATTCAGCATGTCGAGGATATCGTCATCGAAATGCTCCGTAATGCTCGCGATGCCGGCGCCGACAAGGTCTATCTCGCCACGACCAAGGAAGATGGCGTCCGCACGCTTGTCTTTCTGGATAACGGTTCGGGCGTTCCGCAGGATATGCAAGAGCGAATCTTCGATGCCCGCGTTACCTCCAAGCTCGAGAGCATGAAGATGGACCGTTGGGGCGTTCACGGTCGTGGCATGGCATTGTTTTCGATCAAGCAGAACACCGACGAGGCCCGTGTGGTCACGTCCGGCGTCGATCTTGGTTCAGCCTTTAAGGTGAGCGTTGCAGCCGACCGCCTCAGTGAGCGTGCCGATCAGTCCAGCTGGCCCCAGGCCGTCAAGGATGAGGACGGACGTTATGTCTGTGCTCGCGGCCCGCATAATATTATTCGCGCTGCCTGTGAGTTTGCGCTCGAGGAGCTGCGTGGTTGCGATGTCTATCTTGGTTCTCCGTCTGAGATTGCCGCGACCCTTTATGCTCAGGCGTCAAGTCGGCTCGATACGTCTCGTCTCCTGTTTATTGATGACGAGAGCGAGCTTCCGGTTGTCGATCGTTTAGGCCTTGCCTCTGATGCCGAGGACTTTATTCGTATCTGCTCGGGTTTGGGTCTTGAGATGTCCGAGCGCACGGCTCATCGCATTTTGGCAGGGCAGATTAAGCCCGTTCGCGGTGTGACCGCGCGTCTGCTGCGCGAGCGTGATTCGTCCTCGCATGCGCCGGCTCCTGTCGATCTTGCGAAGGATCGTCGCGGACTACGTATTGCCAAGGATGACATGGCACAGTTTTCGCGTGCTGTGGAGCGTGACTTTAATGACCTTGCCGCCCGGTACTATCTCAACCTTTGCGGCGACCCAAAGATTCGTGTTTCGCGTGATCGAATCACTGTGACCTTCGATCTTGCCAAAGAGGAATAGTGCCTTTACCGAGTCCACTCGGTACGATACAGTTATTGCAGTTAAAACGTACTTTTAAACGCAGGAGTTTCTTCATGGATTGCCTGAAGGTATCAAGCAAATCATCGCCCGCGTCCGTTGCCGGCGCCATCGCCGGCATGGTCAAGGATGGTGTACCCGTCAACATCCAGTGTGTCGGCGCCGGTGCTGTCAACCAGGCCATTAAGGCCGTGGCTATCGCGCGCGGTTTTTTGATTCCAACCGGTTTTGATATTTCCTGCGCGCCCGTGTTCTCCGACATCCTCATTAACGGGGAGTCGCGCACGGCCATCCGCCTTTCTATCTACGTTCACCAAATCAATCGAGCTGCTATGGATAACGTCGTCATGGATGATGTTAAGCCTGTGGCATAGCTTCTGCTTGCCTCGTTTCGC
>CABUVH010000144.1 GCA_902494935.1 uncultured Collinsella sp. | reverse complement strand
TGTGAGGCGTGCAAGGGCGACGGGCAGATCAAGATCGAGATGCACTTCCTTCCCGATATCTACGTCCCCTGCGAAGTTTGCGGCGGTAAACGCTACAACCGCGAGACACTCGAGGTCACCTACCGTGGCAAGACCATCTCGGACGTGCTCGACATGAGCGTCACCGAGGCGCTGGCCTTCTTTGGGAATATCCCGCAGATTAAGCGCAAGCTCCAGACGCTGTACGATGTAGGCTTAGGCTACGTGAGCCTGGGCCAGCCCGCCACGACGCTCTCGGGCGGCGAGGCGCAGCGTGTGAAGCTCGCCAAGGAGCTTCATCGACGCCAGACGGGCAAGACGTTCTATATTTTGGACGAGCCGACGACCGGTCTTCATTTTGAGGACGTCCGCCAGCTGCTCGATGTGCTGCAGCGTTTGGTCGATGCGGGCAACACGGTGCTGGTGATTGAGCACAACCTTGATGTCATCAAGGTTGCCGACCGCCTGATCGATATGGGTCCCGAGGGCGGTAACGGCGGCGGAACCGTCGTGGTTTCGGGCACACCGGAGCAGGTTGCGGACTGTCCGCAGAGTTATACGGGCAAGTTTTTGGCGCCGTTGCTCAGGCGTGACCGGGAGCGTCAGGCTCAACTTGATGCTCAATAAATAGGCGATTCAGTTTATGGGCGCCATCGACTCCTCGTGATTCGATGGCGCTTGCTGTGCCGAAGTGACGTATGCAGCCGAATTGGACATATACTTAATCCTTGCGTCCGAATGCGAGGGAAAGGATATGTCATGGCAAAGGCTGTAAAGACGCCAAAAACCAATGCGATGCGCGAGCTGGAAAGCGCCGGCATTTCCTATGTTCTACATACGTACGAAGACGATGGTGATGAGTCGGTGGGCCTGGGTGTCGCGATTTCGGAGCAGCTTGGCGAGGAGCCCGGTCAAGGATTTAAGACTTTGGTCTGCGTGACACCGTCCAACGACTATGTCGTGTGCTGTATCCCTGTTGCCGACGAGCTCGATCTAAAGTCCGCCGCGCGTGCCGCGGGGGAGAAGTCCTTGGCCATGATGCATGTGAAGGATTTGCTTGCGGCGACTGGCTACGTTCGCGGCGGCTGCAGCCCGGTCGGTATGAAAAAACGCTACCGGACGCTCATTGATGAGACATGTGTCCTTTGGGATACCATTTTTATTTCGGGAGGCAAGCGTGGTTATCAGCTCGAGCTTGCACCCGATGATTTAATTGCATTTTGCGGGGCGACGGTTGCCGCGATTACGAGAGAGGACTGAGCGATGCCGCAGGAAGAATTGAAGCGCGGAGCTCATTTTGCAAAAGAATCTGCGCCTCAGACACCCTCATCCGAAGCTTCTTCGTCGCGAGATGACACTGACGACATGGGCTCGTCGGACTACTCCACGGTTGGTCGTTCCGCCGGGCTTATGACCATCCTGACCATCGTGTCTCGCGTCACCGGTTTTATCCGCACGTGGGCAATGGCGGCCGCTATCGGCATGTCGCTACTCTCGTCCTCCTATCAGGTCGCCAACAACCTGCCCAATATGCTCTACGAACTCGTGATGGGCGGCATGCTCGTGACGGCGTTTTTGCCCGTGTACATGGGCGTGAGGCGTGAGCAGGGTCGCGAGGCCTCGAACGAGTACGTGGGCAACCTGCTCGGCATTCTGCTTTTGGTGCTGGGTGGCATTTCGTTGCTGGGGACCGTGTTCGCCCCGGGCTTTATCTGGACGCAATCGTTCCTTTCGGGTGACGGCGGCAGCATGGATACCGCTGCGTTCATGTTCCGTTTCTTTGCCATCCAGATTCTGTTTTATGGTTTGGGCTCGGTGTTCTCGGGCGTTCTCAACGCACACCGCGACTACTTCTGGTCGACGTTTGCCCCGGTCCTCAACAATGTGATCGTCATTGCGAGCTTTATGGGTTTTGCGCCCGTGTCCGCACAGTTTGGCGAACGTGCCGGCATCATCTTGATTGCGGCCGGTACGACCCTCGGTGTCTTTGTTCAGATGGCATGTCAGATCCCCGCGCTTGGCAAGCACGGCGTGCATCCCCATATCCATATCGACTTTAAGGACCCCGCGCTGCGCCAGACGATTGCGCTCGGTATCCCGACGCTGCTCGCCACGGTGTGCATGTTTGTCTCGACTTCTATCACCAACGCTGCCGCGCTGGTGGTCCAGCCCGAGACCGGTCCTTCCGTCATCGCCTATGCGCGCCTGTGGTACACGCTTCCCTACGCGCTGATTGCCGCCTCGCTTTCGACGGCGCTCTATACCGAGCTCTCTCACGACGCACAGGAGAAGGATTACGACAGCGTTCGCACGGGCATTTCGCGTGGCGTCGCCCAGATGCTGTTCTTCCTGATTCCGTTCGCGCTGTACCTGATTGTCTTCGCGCGTCCGCTCAACATGATTTACTGTGCCGGCAAGTTTGATGAGTCCGGCGTGGCGCTGGTGTCCGAGTTCCTTGTCTACCTGGCGTTCTCGCTGCCGCTCTACGGCGTGGTCGTGTTGATGCAGAAGAGCTTCTCTGCCTTGCTCGACATGAAGCCCTATAGCCGCTATTGCCTGTATTCCGCCATCGGCCAGGCCGGCTCGGTTCTGCTGTTTGGCGTTGTGCTGGGCTTCGGTATGCCGGCAATCGCGCTTTCGTATGTCGTCGACTACGTGATCTTGGTCGGTTGTTCGCTGTGGTGGCTGCGTCGTCGTCTGCGTGGTCTTCAGGTCAAATCTATCCTGCATGGCGGTTTCTTTGGCCTTTTGCTCGGTGGCCTGGGTGCTGCCGCAGGCGCCGGCGTCATGTGGGCGCTTGAGCACTTTGTCGGGGCACTTGGCGGCTCGATTCTGATTACTCTTGGCTACGTTTGCGTTGCGGGTGTCGTCTCGCTTGCTGTTACCTTTGGCCTTGCCGTCGTCCTTAAGATGCCCGAGGTCTCGGCGCTGCTTCGTCGCAAGTAGGTGCGTGTGGCCGGTCACGACAACATTCCAACACTCGCCGAGCAGGTTTCGCGCGTTCCCACGCAGCCCGGATGTTACCTTTGGAAAGATGCCAAGGGCGATGTCATCTACGTTGGCAAGGCAAAAAACCTGCGTTCCCGTATGCGCCAGTACGTGACACTGCAGGATGAGCGTCAAAAGATCCCGCTGATGATGCAATTGGTTGCGAGCTTTGACTACATCGTTGTCGAAACCGAGCATGAGGCGCTTGTACTCGAGCGCAACCTGATCGGCCAGTACCATCCGTACTTTAATGTGGACCTTAAGGACGACAAGAGCTATCCCTTTATCGCTATCACCAAGAGCGACCTGTATCCCGCTATCAAATATACGCGCGAGCGTCATAAGCCGGGAACGCGTTATTTTGGTCCCTATACCGATAGCCGTGCGGCACGTGAGACGATAGATACGCTGCGCAAGGTTATCCCCATCTGCTCCGCATCCTGTGCGGAGTGGCGTCGTTGTCGTCGTATCGTCGAGTCCCACAGGGGCGAGGAAGACATCATCAATATGATTTGCGCGCAAAACGGGCGTCCCTGCTTTGACTACCATGTCGGGCGCGGCCCGGGTGCGTGTGTCGGCGCGATTTCTCCTACGGACTATGCCAAGAACGTCAAACGTGTCGAACGTTTTTTGTCGGGCCATCGCAAGGATGTCGTCGATGAGCTGACCTCCGAGATGACGGATGCCGCCGAGGCGCTCGACTTTGAGCGCGCGGCACGCGTCAAACGTCGTTTGGAGGTCATCAGGGGTCTGGACGACCGTCAGCAAGTCGTTTTTCCCTCCAGTGTCGATATCGATGTCATCGGTTTCTATCGCGAGGAGACCATCTCCGCCGCTTGCGTCTTTGTCGTGCGTGAGGGTCGAACGGTTCGAACCTGCGAGTTTATTCTCGATAAGGGTTTGGATGTCGACGAAGAGGAACTTCAATCGGGCTTTCTTAAGCGCTATTACGACGAGACGGCTGATATTCCAGCTGAGATAAACCTCTCTGTCGAGCTTGAGGATGCGGAGGCGCTGGGGGAGTGGCTTGCAGGCAAGCGCGAGCGTTCCTGCCATCTCCATAGGCCGCAGCGTGGCGAAAAGCACCGTTTGCTCGATATGGCATCCAAAAATGCGCGCCATGCCCTCATGCGCTACATGATGCGAACGGGGTACGCTGACGACCGCACCAATCAAGCGCTCCTGGAGCTCGAAAGCGCGCTGGCGCTGCCGGCGCCGCCGATGCGTATCGAGTGCTTCGATATCTCGACGCTGCATGGAACATTTACCGTCGCCTCGATGGTGGTGTTTACCAACGGACGCGCCGACAAGAGCCAGTACCGTCGTTTTAAAATTCAGGCCGAATTGGACGAGGCAAACGACTTCGTGTCGATGTCCGAGGTTTTGGGACGACGCTATGCTCCCGAGCGCATGGTCGACGAGCGCTTTGGCTCGCGCCCCGATTTGCTCGTTGTCGATGGCGGTAAGCCGCAATTGACCGCTGCGATCAAGCAACTTGAGGCTCTTGGGCTCGATATACCAGTTTGTGGCTTGGCAAAGGCCGATGAGGAGGTTTTCGTGCCTTGGGACGAGACTCCCGTCGTGCTGCCGACCGGGTCTGCTTCGCTCTATCTAATTAAACAGGTGCGCGATGAATCGCACCGTTTTGCAATCACATTCCATCGTGAGTTGCGCGATAAAGCCATGACAGTTTCGGTACTCGATGACGTTCCAGGCGTGGGACCCACCAGAAAACGTGCCCTTATGCGCCATTTTGGCTCGATGAAGCGTTTGCGCGCGGCGAGCGAGCAAGAGATCGCGGAAGTTCGCGGCATACCTGCC
>CABUVH010000143.1 GCA_902494935.1 uncultured Collinsella sp. | reverse complement strand
GGGCGTGACGGGGTTTCTCTCCGGAACGTCCTCGGACATGCAAAGAGGCTCCGCATCGCGCTTCGCGCTGCGGAGCCTCTTTGCGTCCTGCGGAATGTTCCGGAGAGAAACCCCGTCACGCCCCCGGATCCCCTGCGTTTACGGCCTTGAGGTCGGCGTGGGCGGAGAATGTGGTTGATGGGGATACGTGTCCCTTTCGCTGTTTCGCGCTTTGCGCGAAAGGCGCGCTACTTTGGAGCGAACGGAGAACGTGGTTGTTGCGGCAACTGATCCCCACCATAAATTACCCTTGGCATACTTGCGCGAAAGCCTGCCCGTGCTACACTTGCAATTGCTGTTTCAGGGCGGGGTGAAATTCCCCACTGGCGGTAAATCGGGCGGTGCCAAAGGGGTACCGTGGCGCAGGAAACGTGCCTGCGGCCGAGCCGATGAGTCCGCGACCCGTGTGTGCGTTGGTTCGCATGCCGGCTGAACTGGTGAGATCCCAGTACCAACGGTTAGAGTCCGGATGAAAGAGGCAGGTGATCTTATGTCTGAACAGTCGCAGCATATCCATTTTGAGAACACGAATAGGTGGAGCACCAAACAGCTCGTTACCATGGCGTTGATGTGCGCCTTGGGAGCACTGTTTATGTATGTGCAGCTGCCCATCCTCCCCTCGGCGCCGTTTTTGACGTATGACCCGTCGCTGGTGCCGGCGATGGTGTGTGGATTTGCGTATGGCCCTGGTGCCGGCACCGCTGTTGCCGCTATGGTGATCGTTATCCATGCGCTTACCACGGGCGATTGGGTCGGTGCGCTTATGAACTTGGTTGCCACGCTGGGCTATATTCTGCCTGCGGCTATCGTCTACCAGAAGATGCATACCTATAAGGGCGCCGTGATTGGCCTGGCGCTGGGCGTTATTGCCGCTACGGCGTTGTCTATGGTCGCAAACCTGACCATCGGCGTTTGGTTCTGGTATGGCTCGGCCGATGTGATTTTGCCACTCATGCTTCCTGCTGTTCTGCCGTTCAACCTTATCAAGACCGTGCTTAACTCGGTATTGACGCTTGCAGTGTACAAGGCGGTCTCTAATCTCATCACGCCCAAGAAGGACCAGGTCAAAGGTCGCGCATGATTGAGTGTCGGGGCGTTTCCTTTAGCTATGACGGTGTTGCACCGGCGCTCGATGGCATCGATCTGAACATCGAAGATGGCGAGTTTTTCTGCATCCTCGGCGGAAACGGGTCGGGCAAGTCGACGTTTGCCAAGCACCTGAACGCGCTGCTGCAGCCCGATGCGGGAACGGTGTGCGTCAACGGCATGGACGCGTCCGATCCCGAGCTGGTCTACGACATTCGCTCGACTGCTGGCATGGTGTTCCAGAATCCCGACGATCAGCTGGTGGCAACGCTTGTCGAGGACGATGTTGCGTTTGGTCCCGAGAACTTAGGGGTCGAATCGGCCCAGATCGCGCAGCGCGTACGCGAGGCACTGAAGGGCGTGGGCCTGGTGGGCTTTGAGCGCCACGAGACTCATGCGCTTTCGGGTGGCCAAAAGCAACGCGTGGCGCTTGCCGGCGTGCTCGCCATGGAACCGCGCGTGCTCATATTGGACGAGGCTTCCTCGATGCTCGATCCGCGTGGACGTCAGGGCCTCATGAAGGCTTGCCGCGCGTTGCACGATCGCGGCATGACCATCGTGATGATTACGCACTTTATGGAGGAGGCCGCCGAGGCCGATCGTGTCGCGGTATTTCGGGCGGGGCACGTTGCCATGCTCGGTACGCCCGAGGAAATCTTGACGCGGGCGGATGAGCTTGCGCAGCTCAACCTGGATATGCCGGCGTCGTGTCGTCTGGGCAGGTCGCTTCGTGCGAAGGGCGTGCCCGTTTGCGCGCAGGTGCGCGAGGCGGGTATGGTTGCCGCGGTTGCGCAGGCCTATACCGAGCGAAGTGAGGCGGGTACCGCGGGGCAGCCTTCCGTATCCCAGTTGGAAATCGCTGACGGCACTGTTCCGGCAGACAACAAGGACAACGCATCAGAGCCCGTCATCGAGCTATCCCATGTTTCGTACAGCTATTCGCTCAGTCCGCGCGAGCGCCGTCGCTGGCATAAGCGCTCGGCCGCTGCGGGCAAATCAACCAAGCAGGCTCTCTGGGGAAATGACCCTAGTAGTCCGTGGGCACTGCGCGACGTGTCTTTGACGGTACGTCGCGGCGAGTTCCTGGGGCTAGCAGGCCATACCGGCTCGGGTAAATCAACGCTGGTTCAGCATCTCAACGGGTTGATTCGTCCGCAGGAGGGAAGCGTTTGCGCGCTGGGGCTCGACCTGTCAAACAAGAAAGACGCCGCCGCGGTTAAGGCCAAGGTCGGCGTGGTGTTTCAGTATCCCGAGCGCCAGTTATTTGCCGAGACCGTGGCGCAGGACGTGGCGTTTGGCCCGCGCAACCTTGGTCTGCCGCAAGACGAGGTTGCGCGCCGTGTCGCATCATCGCTTACGCGCGTGGGCCTCGACCTTGTCGCGATAGGCGATAAGAGCCCCTTTGAGCTTTCGGGCGGCCAGCAGCGCCGCGTGGCGTTTGCCGGCGTGCTTGCTATGGAGCCCGAGGTCCTAGTACTCGATGAGCCCATGGCGGGGCTCGATCCGGCTGCGCGCAGGGATTTCCTAGGGCTCATCGGTCGACTCCATCGCGAGGGCCTGACCGTTGTCATGGTTTCGCACAGCATGGATGATCTGGCAAATTGTTGTGACCGTATCGTTGTGATGAACGAGGGCGCCGTGTTTGCCGAGGGAACGCCCACGCAGGTTTTTGCGCGCGCGGATGAGCTCAAGTCGATCGGCCTGGGCGTTCCTGCCGCCCAGCGCATGGCGCTGACGCTTGCGAAGGCAGGCGTGCCGCTGCGCTTTGACGGCCTCTATACGGTTGAGTCACTGGCAGACGAGTTGGTGGACCTGCTAATCGGTCGCTCGGACGGTCCTTCTAACGTCGCGGACATTGCTAAATCCAAGACGGTCGCGCGAGAGGAGGGCTGCTAATGGAGGCGTTTTCGTTTGGCAGTTACTACCCCGGAGATAGTGCGATCCATCGACTGGATCCGCGCACCAAGTTGCTTCTGGGCTTTGTATTCCTGATTACGACGCTCACCGTCAGTAGCTTCCGCGGCTTGCTTCCAGTGGCGGCCTTCGTTGTCCTGATCTATGCCGTATCCCGGGTGCCGGCTCGCCGTGTCCTATCATCGATGGCTCCGCTGTTGGCGATTGTCGTGGTAGTCGCGGTGCTCAACCTGTTTACCGACCAAAGCGGGCGCATCCTGTGGCAGCTCGGCTTTCTGCAGATAAGCGAGGGCTCACTGCGTTCTGCCGCCTTTATGGCGTGTCGCCTGACGTTGATGATGGCCGGCATGAGCGCCATTACACTCACCACGCCGACGCTCGACCTCACCGCGGGCTTTGAGCGCCTGCTAGCGCCGTTTGCGCGTGTGGGACTTCCTGCGCACGAGCTCGGCATGATCATGGGTATCGCGCTACGCTTTATGCCGCAGTTTGCCACTGAGATGAAGCAGACGGCCGATGCACAGGCAAGCCGCGGCGCGCGCGTGACGGGCGGTCCGCTCGGCGGCGTGCGTATGCTCGGCAGTGTGGCGATTCCGCTGTTCACGGGCGTGTTCCGCCATGCCGAGACGCTGTCTGCCGCCATGGATGCACGCTGCTATCACGGCGAGCAGGGCCGCACGCGCCTGCATGCGCTTGCATTTGGCCGCGGCGATGCGTTGGCGGCGGTGGTGACGGCGTTGCTGCTCATCTGCGTCATCGTCATCAATCTTCAACTTGTTTAGGCGCGATTCGAGCGCAAGAAAGGGGTCCCTATGACCGACAACGACCGCACGGCTCAGCTTGAGCGCGCCTGTTCGTATCTCAGGCGCATTCCGGCGTGGTATCTTGCCACGACTGATGTGAGCGACGGGCATCAGCCCCGCGTGAGGCCGTTTTCGTTTGCCATGGTCGAAGACGGCAAGCTGTGGTTTTGCACGTCGCGCGACAAGGATGTGTGGGCGGAGCTGAGTGCGAATCCCAAGTTTGAGCTCTCGGGCTGGAAGCCGGGGGAATGTTGGATCGTGTTGACCGGCGAGGCCGCACTTGAGGACGACGCAGTTGCGAGCGACAAGGTGCGTCAAGCGGGTTTAAAGCACATGGTTGGCATCGGCGAGGAACACGAGAGTGCCAACGACGGCCGCCTTGCTTTCTTTTCGGTCCGCAACATCGCCGCGCGCTTCTGTGATATCGACGGCAGCGAGGAGCGCTTGGGGCTCTAATTTCCCAAATTGACTACCCATTCCAAAAAGACTGGTCAGGCGACAGGAGGAAACGTGGACGGATTGAATACGGTTTTGGAGTATCTGACGTCGGTGCCGGCGTGGTATCTGGCGACGAGCGTGGACGGGCAGCCACATGTGCGTCCGTTCTCGTTTGCACAGATTCAGGACGGCAAGCTGTGGTTTGTGACAGCGCGCACTAAAGATGTGTGGCAGGAGCTGCTACAAAACCAGCGCTTTGAGGCCACGAGTTGGTGGCCGGGCCATGGCTGGCTCATCTTGCGCGGGCGCGCTGGCTTGGATGACCGGGCTTTAGACGAAATGCGCGAAGCCGGGTGGAAGCATCTAGAGCGCCTGGGCGAGCACTATGAGGGGCCTAACGACCCCACGCTCGTCTTCTTTAGCGTCGAGGATCCCGAGGCTTTTATCTGCAATCACGACGAATGGGTGCCGGTCGAGCTCTAGCCAACCGGCTCATCCTAACAACTTGGTTTTCGCATGGGCGGGCCCCGTATTGCCCGGCGCCGTTAGGAGCGTC
>CABUVH010000142.1 GCA_902494935.1 uncultured Collinsella sp. | reverse complement strand
AGATGCGTAGGAGGCCGCTCGCCGCCGTGCTCGTCCTCCTCTCCGCAGCGCTCGTCCTGGGCGGGAATGCCCTGCTCGACGCCGGCTGGGGGTCGGCGCTGCGCGCAGGGTTCTGGACCGCTGAGCGCGGCGCTAGTACAATTCCGACGGAAGTTTCAGGAGGTCGAACATGGCGAGGATACTGGCAGTGGATGATGAGCGGGCGATCCTCGACGCGCTCGCGCGCGTCCTCGGCCGCGACGGCCATGAGGTCGTCAGGGCGACGGACCCGACGGCGGTCCCGGGGACGGACCTCTCGCGCTTCGACCTCGTGCTCTGCGACGTCATGATGCCGGGGCTCGACGGCTTCGAGCTCGTGCGGCAGATCCGCCCGGACTTCGACGGGCCCATCATCTTCCTGACCGCGCGCGTGGCCGAGGAGGACGCCGTGGCCGGCTATGGCCTGGGCGCCGACGACTACGTCCGCAAGCCCTTCGGGGCCGCGGAGCTGCGCGCCAAGGTCGCGGCCCATCTACGCCGTGAGCGCCGGCCGCGCTCGCACGCCCTCTCCTTCGGGGAGGTGCGGATCGACCTCGGGGCGCGCGGCCTCGCCGTGGGCGGCGAGGCCGTGCCGCTCACGCCCACCGAGTACGCCATCTGCGAGTACCTCGCCCGCCACCCCGGGCAGGTCATGAGCCGCGCGCAGATACGCGAGGCGGTGCTCGGCTGGGAGAGCGACGCCGACGACGCGGCCATATCCATGCAGGTCAGCCGCGCCCGGAGGAAACTCTCCGAGGCCGGCGCCGAACCGATCGCGACCGTCTGGGGGATGGGGTACAAATGGCAGCTCTGAGGACCGGGGCGCGAGGTCGCGGGGGCATGCCGCTCTCCTTCGTCATCGCGCGCTACTTCGCCTACGCGTTCGCGGCGGTCGCCACGGCGTGGCTCGCCTCGTTCATGGCGCTCTCCGCGGCGATCGACGCGGGCTTCGTCTACGAGGCAAGCTGGGGGCCGGCCAATGCGCGCGAGGTCGCGGAGGGCCTGGCACGCGACGGCGTCTGCGGGCAGCAGGACGTGCCGACGGCGTACCGCTACCTCATCCTGAACGAGGACGGATACGTGCTGATGACAGACCTCGAGGGCACGCGGCTCGAGGACGCGACGGAAATGGCCCGTGCGGCACTCGCCGCGGATCCGGGCACAGTGGAGATTGAGGGCGGGGGCTCGGGCCTCACCTACGCCGCGTTCCCGCTCAAGGGCGGCGGGGCCTGCGCACTCGTCAGCGAGTACCTGCCGCAGTGGGTCTCGCGCGACCTCGCCGGCCTGCTTCCCAACCCGCAGAACCTCATGCTCGTCGGCGCCGCTGCGGGCAGCGCGCTCGCGCTCGCGCTCGTGGCGCGCCGCGCGAGCCGCGTGATCTCGCGCAAGATGGCGCCGCTCGCGGAGGCGGCGGGGCGCGTCGGCGCGGGGGAGCTCGACTTCGCGGTCGGCAGCACCAACGTGCGCGAGGTGAACGACGTCCTCGCCGCGATGGACGCCATGCGGGCCTCCCTCGCCGAGTCGCTCGAGGCCCGCTGGGCCGCGGAGCGGGGGCAGCGCGAGCAGGTGGCGTCGCTCGCCCACGACCTCAAGACGCCGCTCACCGTGCTGCGCGCCAACGCCGACTTCGTGGCGGAGGAGCTGGAAGACGAGAAAGACGCCGACCTCGCGGCCGCCGCGCGCGACATAGCCGGCAGTGTCGAAAGGCTCGACGGCTACGTGCGCCTGCTCATCGAGGCCTCGCGCGGGTCCGGCGGGGCGGAGAGGGCCCCCATGCGGCCGGCCGAGCTCTGCGAGCAGGTCCTCGCCGAGGCCGCCCAGATCGCCCGGGCGCGAGGCGTGACGCTCGACGCGGCCACGGGCCCTGCTGTCGCGGGCGCGCCCGAGGCCCCGCTCGACCGAACCGCCCTGGCGCGAGCCGCCGCGAACCTCGTGGCCAACGCCGCCGAGCACGCGCGCTCGCGCGTGGCGGTCTCCTGCGACGTCGAGGGCGGACACCTCGTCATCGAGGTGTCCGACGACGGACCGGGCTTCTCTCCCGCCGCCCTCGAACGCGGCTGCGAGCGCCTCTTCACAGACGACTCCTCCCGCTCCTCGCGCGACGGAGGCCGCCACTACGGGCTCGGCCTCCACGCCGCCGCCGAGGCCGCGAGCGCCCACGGGGGCTCCGTCTCGCTCGCCAACAGCCCCTCGGGCGGCGCGGTGGCCACCATCGCGGTCCCCCTGTGCGGGGCCTGACGAATCAGGCCCTCGCACCGGCGTGCCTCGCAACCAAACACTTCCCGGATAATTCATGAGGCCGTACTCGTATTCGAGCCTGCCTATCTCTGCGGCAAGCGCCTCCGTCATGTAGAAGTTTTTCGTGCGGCCCGTCGACTTCGCCAGGCGGTCGTACCTGTTCGCAAGGTCCTCGGGGATTCTCAGGGCTGCGGTGGCGGTTGCCATGACGCACCTCTTGGTTAGATGTAATACGTATATTTCTTTCTATCACATCACCCGAACCCCGCACCGGCGTACGGCCGCATCTGCTTTTTACCTTACATTGTGTCAACCGGTCCATGCCCGGCATATTCTGCCGGATTGAATCAACCGTTAAATCAATCCGAGCCTTTAAGGGGCGGTTGAAATCCTTCGAGGACTGAGGGCACCGTCCCTAGGTCGGCTCCTCGATGGCCTCGGCTGAATTCCCCTGCAATCGACCGCATGGGTTCCGGCACGGGGTTCTGGCGCTGCCCGAACGGGGCGCAAGACTCGGCCGTCGGTCGTGCCGGACGGCATACGTTTTGAGACCGGCAAGCTGTTGCCGGCTCGAGGACAGCGGCCCGGTGCACCGGGCCGATCAATAGAGGACTCAGGTTCACAGCGCAGTTTCTTGGGGCTCGCATATATAGGAAGACTTGATCAGCAATCGATTTTAATGAAGTCGACAGCGCATGTCAGAGCTTTCAACAAATTTAACATGCCACCCTTTATATCCGCACGCGCGTAATTCAACTCATAAGGACCGGCTATCCCTTACCTGTGACACAATCTCAAACGCACAGAACAGAATCATCAGTCCAATCATCGCATAAGAGGCAGCCGAACCTTCAAGCACTATTCCACAAAGAACAATCTCCGCGCCGCCAATAAGAACTGTTATCAGGCGCTCTGCCTTTTTGCTCTCGCCGCTCGCATAAAAAGGCGGCAAAGCGCACAAGATCACATATATCCCGGGAAGGGAATACAGGATCGATAGTTCAAGCCCCCCATCAACCGCAGTGTTTTGCGTAAGAATCAACTGAACCCAAACGGCAATTATCACTGAGCAGGTTGTCGATAAAAGAAGACTAGAAATATAGCACGCAACAAAGTCCCGTCGCATTCGAACAGAGAAATCCGCGAACTCTCTTCGCCGCGTGGAAACAATAAGGTACACAGAAATTGCAATAGAACCAATCAGAGAAAACAGCGGAACAACCAGCAATTCAAGCTTATTACCCCATCGATCAACCATACCCCCACTCCAATGAGCGGGAATTGTATCAGGGAGGACTGACCAAGCCGTCCATAGAATCAGAAATGGAAGAATAGAGAGGATGAAAGATGATAACACTGCAGTAATTTTTTTTGAGGCTCTCATCGATTCCGCATCTCCTTGCGCGCCCACATTCCACTCCGCCTTAAATCAAGTATACGTTTTGAGACCGGCAAGCTGATGCCGGCTCGAGGACAGCGGCCCGGTGCACCGGGCCGATCGATAGCGGTCTCAGGTTCACAGCGCAGTTTCTCAGGGCTCGCATATATAGGAAGACTTGATCGGCAATCGATTTTAATGAAGTCGACAGCGCATGTCAGAGCTTTCAGCAAACCGCAGGTAAATTCGTATACCAAAAATTGGTACACGGATTTACCTGCGATGTTCATGCTTGTTCAAAAGCCTATCAAGCGATATATCCATTATTTTAATGCGCGCGCCTGAGCTTTTGACTGAAGTGGCAGTCCGACCGCCGGCAGGCGGCCACGCTATATCCAAAGGCCACGCCTACTCCCCGTGCCCGGCTACGTCGACGACCCAGTGCTGCCCGTCGAGTTCCTGCCGCAGAGCTACATCAGGGACGTCTTATTGGGGGACGACCACATGGAACCCGGGAGATCAAGCTGTACGGCTGATCCATCCGTCAACAACATGTCAAAGCCCCAAAACCCAACAGGATCGCGAACGAGGGGATGAATTGACCGCCCGGGTATTTGCGCCCGGGCGGTCAATTTTATCAAGCATGGGTGCGATTCTGTGAGGCCATTTTTCTGGCATCCGCCGTTTGCTCCGGTCTCAACGCACCCATCGACCGTTCAGTTATCTTTGCGAACGCGACCACGTGCGCATTTGTCGAACAATCAAATGTCCGACAATGTCTGACGGAGCTGTCAGACATTCACGCACGAACAGGTGAGCTTCGCGAGCGATTGTAGGCAACTAGTAGCCCCAGCTGCGTCTTTGGCGCAGGTTCGACGTCTGACATCTTGAATGTCTGACGTTGAACGAAGCTGGTTGATAACAAGCAGGTGGAATAAACATGGAGCCCGACACCTCTCGCGCAATCGGCGCGCGGCAAGGGTCTGGCCCATCTCATATGTTGCCAACGCTAACGGTGAACCTGAGCGCCCGGGCACATTCTTTGTTGGCTGAAACCGGCATAGCAACTAGCGGAAGGCATCATCGAAGGAGTGTGCTGGAAAGCACCCGTCTCCTTAACTGTTAGAAATGCAAGTTAAAAATCTATGTGGTCAATGTGATACCGTTGAACCCGCATATCGATACCGCTCAGCCATTCGCCTCGCCCCCGTCGCACGTATCTTCATTCGGTCTGTCATTATT
>CABUVH010000141.1 GCA_902494935.1 uncultured Collinsella sp. | reverse complement strand
CCCCGCACCGGCGTCCGGGGCGACGCCTGCGGAGCCCGATTGGGATGCCGTTGCCACGCCGGCGGATGAGCCGGGCGATAATCCTGCTGCCGAAAACAATCAAACCGAATAGCCGGTCGAGGCGCCCTGGGCAACTGAGCCCGGGGTGCCTTTTTCTACTGCGAAAGCAAGAAAATGCCTGGGAAAACGGTTGCAGCAAAATTTCTCGGAAATTGGTCAATGTTGCGCAACAACGTCGCGGCTATTGTTGAGAACGTAGACGTGTAAGGTTTGAAGGCGTGCGACGCCTTAGGAAAAGGAGAGGCTCATGTTCTGTCCCACTTGTGGTTCTCCCATTTCGGATGATGCCAAATTCTGCCCTGTTTGCGGATCCGCCGTTGGTGCCGCTTCTGCCGCTGCGGCCCCGCAGCCCCAGCCCGCTCCGGCCCAGGCTATTCAGCCCGCGCCCCAGCCTCAGCAGCAGTACACCGGTCAATACGCCCAACAGTCCGCATCCGCTCCGATGGGCTATGACCCCATTAAGGCTGACCGCAGCCTGATCGGCTGGCTGCTGCTCTCTCTTGTGACCTGCGGTATCTATTCGTTCTACTTCCTGTATTGCTTGGCACGCGACGTCAACACGTTGTGTCAGGATGACGGCGATTACACGCCGGGTCTGGCGGAATTCATCCTTCTATCGTTTGTGACCTGCGGCTTCTACGCGTACTACTGGTATTACAAGATTGGCAACCGCCTGCAGGCCAACGCTCCTCGCTACGGCCTGGTGTTCCAGGAAAACGGCACCACCGTTCTTCTGTGGCAGATCTTCGGCGCGCTCCTGTGCGGCCTTGGTCCCATCTTCGCTATGAACATCGTCATCAATAATACCAATGCCATGGCAACGGCTTACAACACTCGCCTTGGCGCTCGTGCCTAACAATAAGGGCGGCGTGAACAGCTTCCAGGGACATAGGGGCACGGCAGAGCTCCTTCGCCGCGCCCTTTTTTGCACCGGCGCGCTCTTTGTCGCCTGGCTCGCGCTCTACCTGCTCGACATTGGCTGCATTTTTCGATTGATGACGGGCATTCCTTGTCCGGGATGCGGCATGACGAGGGCGTGGCTGGCGGCGCTGCGCCTCGATTATGCGGCTGCCTTTGCCTACCATCCGCTGTTTTGGGTGGTGCCGATTGCGTTTGTGCTCGCGTTCGTGCGCGAGGAGGTGGCATCGAGCAAGCTAAAGCGTGGTATCGACATTGCGGTCACCGTGTTGTGCGTGCTGGTCGTCGTCGTATGGATCGTGCGCCTCATCAATCCGGCAGATGCCGGTCTGCTCTTTGGCGGCTATGCGCCCGCCGGAGTTCCCGACGATATCATCCACCTCGAACCCCCACGCTGGCTCACCATCCTTCGCTCTTACCTGGCGTGACGGAGGACGCGCTAGAAAAACGGTCGACACATAAGCGGGGGCGAACGTTGAGATAACGTCCGCCCCCGCTTTGCTTTAGCCAGGCTGTTATGGATGGGCGTGACGGCTACTCGTCGCGCTTTTCCTCGTGGCGAGCGGCAGCCCGCGCATCGTGGATGCCCTTGATTGCAGCATGGCGGGCGGTGCGAGCATCGTGCATGGCGTCGCGCGCCTCAGCGGCCGTGGCCTTGGCAGAGCGCAGCTTGGCGGCCAAGTCGGGGTTGGTCTCGGCAACCGCGGCGATCGTGGGGCCGTCGAGCTCCTCTTGCGTGGGCTCGGCCAAAAAGTCGATAGCATACTGGGCGGCCACCATGGAGCCCTTTGCCAGCACGGTCTCGTCAATCTTGTAGAAGCAAGAATGTTGGGCGTACGTGGCGCCAATCTTGGGGTTGCGCGTACCTACAAAGGCGAGCACGCCCGGCACACGGCGCAGGTACTCCGAAAAATCCTCACCCGAAAGCGTGCCGCGGTAATGGCCTTGGCCGGCGGGACCTAGACACTTAATTACGGCCTGACGGCAGCGCTCGCTCGAGGCCGCGTCGTTTTCGACCTTGTAGTTGGCGATGGTGTAGTCGGTGAGCTCTGCCTCGGCGCCCAAGGCCGCCGCGGTATGCTCCACGATGCGGCGCATAAGCTCCGGCATTTCCTCGTGGGTCGAATCGCCGTAGGTGCGCACCGTGCCGGCGAGGTAGGCCGTGCCGGCGATAACGTTGCGCGCGGTGCCGCCGTGCAGCTCGCCGACGGTGATGACGGCCGGCTCGTAGGGGCTGATCTCGCGCGAGACGATGGTCTGCAGGGCGTTGACAATCTCGGCGGCAACCATAACGGCGTCGTGGCCGCGCTGGGGCATGGCGCCGTGGCACGAGGTACCGCGGACATCGATGCGGAACCAGTCGGTATTGGCCATGCGCGGGCCGGGCTCGCAGCTTACGGTGCCGGCGTCGACCTCGCTCCAGATGTGCGCGGCGTAGGCACCATCGACGCCGTCGAGCACACCCGTGCCGATCATGAGTTTGGCGCCTTGGCCGTTTTCCTCACTGGGCTGGAAGACGATGCGGGCCTCGCCGTGGATGTCGTCTGTCATATGGCGCAGGATCTGCAGCGTGCCGAGCATCATGGCGATGTGGCAGTCGTGGCCGCAGGCGTGCATGCAGCCCTCGTTGACGCTGGAGAAATCCTCGCCGGTCTGCTCGGTGACGGGCAGGGCGTCGATATCCGCACGCAGCAGGATGCGGCGGCGCGGCGTGCCGTCCTCGCGATAGGCGTCGGGCGCGGTGCCGCGAAGGGTCGCCACCAGGCCCGTCTTAAGGGGACGCTCGTAGGGGATATTCATGGCGTCGAGCTGGTTGGCGATGTCAGAAGTCGTGCGCTCTTCGGCGAGGCTCAGCTCCGGGTGCTTATGGAAGTGCCGACGCTGCTTAATGATGTAGGGTTCAAACTCGGCGGCGATATCTTGGATGGCTGCGGTGACGTCGTCTGCCGCGCGAACCTCGGTTGCCGCCATAATCTGCTGTGCCTTGGTCTTCGTCATGGTCGATTTGCTCCTTGCTGGGTTGATCGCAAAATCGTACAGGCTCTCTCCAGTATGCCACCTGCCGCTAGGGCTGGTAAAGTTGCCGTTTGCCGCTTGGGGTTTTGTAACAAGAGTGGGGGAGTACACTCGGGGGTGTTGAATTTCCTGCCAGAGATGGGGATGCCCATGCAGCATATCGATCGGATTATCCGCTCCAAGAACGTTTTTACCGCCCAAGACGGCATCGATGCCGCCCGCGAGTTGGCGATCGCCATCGCGGGTGATCGCATCGTCGCAGTCGGCGCGCCCGATGACGTGATTGCCGCCGCCCCTGCTGCCACGCCGGTGGTCGACTACGGCGAGCAATTCATCTGCCCCGGTTTCCATGACGCTCATCTGCACTTCTTCCATACTTCGGTCGGCTCCTCGCCGTACATGCTCATGGATATGGGTACGTCCGAGGCGGCACTGGTGCAACACGCGCTCGAGTTTTCCCAGGATCTGCCCGACGACGCCTGGGTTGTGACGCAGGGCTGGCGCGACTACCGTTGGGACCCGCCCGAGCATCCTACCAAGGCGTCGCTCGATGCAGCATTCCCCGATCGTCCCTGCGTTATGTATTCGGGCGACGGGCACACGCTTTGGCTCAACAGCCGCGCACTCGAGGCGCTCGGCGTCACGCGCGACAGCGAGCCGCCAGCGGGCGGCAGTTACGACAAGGACGCAAGCGACGAGCTCACGGGCATTGCGCACGAAGCGGCTGCCATGCAGCTGCTGCCGCGCTGCCTTGAGTGGCTGGGCGAAGATCGCACCGCAAGCGCTTACGCCGATCAAATGAGGCGCATGGCCGAGCAGGGCATCACCTCGATCTGCGACATGTCGCTCATGCCCATGCCGGGCTGCGACTTTATTCGCGACGATGTTTACGACAGACTGCAGGCCGCCGGCAAGCTGGGCATCCGCGCCCATCTGTTTCCCACGCTGCTGGATGACCAATCGCGCTTGGAAGAACTCCAGACCCGCTACGCGAACAACGCGCTGCTCTCGGCGCCAGGATTTAAACAGTTCTTCGACGGCGTGTCGAGCGAGCATACCGCATACCTCACTGAGCCCTATACTAACCCGCGCTTCCCGGGCGACCAGGGTCGCCTGACGGTTCCCGTCGAGCGCATGCGCAAGCTGGTTCTGGCGGCAGCCGAGCGTGGGCACACCGTGCGCATCCACGTTATCGGCGACGGCGCCATTCATGCTGCGCTCGATATCTTTGAGGAGGCGGCAGAGCTCTACGGTCTGCCCCCGCACGGTCATAACACGCTCGAGCATCTGGAGAATTTGCTGCCCGGTGACATCGATCGTCTGCGCAAGCTCAACGTCATTGCCTCGAGCCAGCCTTGCCACATCACGCTCGACCCGGGTGGCCCGGAGCGTGACCTGGGCCTGGAGCGCAGCCGCATCATGTGGCCGTTTGCGACCTATAAGCAACGCGGCATCCGCCAAGCTTTCGGCACCGATAGCCCCATCACGGCCGTTACCAGCATGAACGTGATCTACACGGCCATCACGCGCCAAGACCCCCGCAGCCACTGGCCCGAGGGCGGCTGGCTCCCCAGCGAGCGCATCGACGCGGCTACAGCTCTGCGCAACTACACCCTGGGCAGCGCGTACGCAGCGGGCGACGAACAAAACCTCGGCAGCCTGGAACCCGGCAAATACGCCGACCTGGTAGTTCTGGACCAAAACCCGCTCACCATTGACCCCCAAGAGCTCCAGGCTACCAAGGTTCAAGCCACCTACCTGGCAGGCAACTTGATTTACGAGCGCTAACCCCATCCGCATCGCCATTTTGCTGCACTGACTTTTCTGAATGCCGGGCCCGAATTAGTTAACCTGGCTCCCGGGGCGGACCGGAGGGCATGAAGTTTG
>CABUVH010000140.1 GCA_902494935.1 uncultured Collinsella sp. | reverse complement strand
GGCGCGGCCGTCCTTCGTGGTGAACTTGCCACCAGCGAACATGTCGGGCGTACCGTGGTCGTTCACATCGGTGCTCTTGACAGGCCACTGTGCGTAACCGCCCTCGGGAGCCATCTTCTCGTAGGTCGCGCCCACAAAGTTGGGGCACAGGCTAATGCACTCGTTCCAGATCTGCTCGGTGTTGTCGTAGTGCATGGGGTAACCCATGCGCGTGGACAGATCCGCGAAGATCTCCCAGTCGTGACGGCACTCGCCCTTGGGCGGAACAGCCGCGTCAAAGTGCTGGAAGCTACGGTCGGATGCGGTAAAGACACCCTCGTGCTCGCCCCAAGAGGTAGCGGGCAGGATGACGTCGGCGAGCATGGTCGTCTGCGTCATAAAGATGTCCTGGCAAATGAACAGATCCAGCTCGGAGAGCGTCTTGCGCATGCCGGCCGAATCGGGCTCGGTCTGCACCGGGTCCTCGCCGTAGTTGTAGAAGCAGTGCACCTTGCCCTCGTCGACCAGGTGGCCCAGGTCGGTGAGCTTGTAGCCCTCCTCGAGCGGGAGCTTTTCCTCGGGCACGCCCCAAGCCTTTGCAAACTTGGCGCGCACGGCGGGGTCGGTGACTTTCTGGTAGCCAGGGTACAGGTTAGGCAGCATGCCCATATCGCAGGAGCCCTGGACGTTGTTCTGGCCACGCACGGGCGCGAGGCCGGAATTGGGTTTGCCGATCTGGCCGGCAACGCAGGCGATGGAGGCGATGGTGTGCACCGTCTTCAGGTTCTGCTTCTGCTGGCATACGCCCATACCCCAGCCAATGATGGCAGAGGGCTTCGCCGTGGCGTACATCTCGGCAGCTTGGTGGATCAACGCGGGCTCGACACCCGTGATGTCCTGTACGGATTCGGGAGTGTAGTTCTTGATGGTCTCCCACCATTCGTCAAAGCCGTTCGTGTGCTCGGCGACGAATTCCTTGTCGTAGAGGCCATCGTTGACCAAGCAGTTGGCAAAGGCGTTGAGGAACGCAACGTTGCAACCGTTCTTGATCGGAAGGTAGAGATCGGCGATACGCGCGGTTTCGATATGGCGCGGATCGGCGACGATGATCTTGCAACCCTTTTCTTTGGCTCGCACGATACGCCTTGCGACGATGGGGTGCGAATCGGCAGGGTTATAGCCGAAGAGGAAAATGCAGCCCGCATCCTCCATACCGGGGATGGAGCATGACATGCAACCTGAACCAACCGTGTCCATCAGACCGAGGACAGTAGGGCCGTGTCAAGTACGGGCGCAGTTGTCCACGCTGTGGGTGCCGATGCACGCACGCGTAAACTTCTGCATGACGTAGTTCGCCTCATTGCCGCCGCCTCGCGAAGAGCCGGTGGTCATGACAGCGTTAGGACCATATTCGTCAATTATGGCCTGCATCTTAGATGCGGTGAAATCCAGTGCCTCGTCCCAGCTTACGCGCTCAAGATCCGCGCCCTTGGTGCGACGGATCATCGGGTGCAGCACGCGAGGAGTCAAGATCTTGGTGTCGTTGATGAAGTCGTAGCCGCTCATGCCCTTAAGGCACAGCTCGCTCTGGTTGGTGATGCCGTTGAGCGGTTCGGTACCCACGACCTGGCCGTTTTGGACCAAGAGGTTAAACTGGCAACCGGCGCCGCAATACGGGCAGATCACTTTATGCTTCTCCATGACACCCTCCTTCCTTTCTCTGCTACCGATTAATCGGTACGTATTTGACAATCGTTGGGCCTGTATGGCCGCCCGGCTACGCCTCGTTTTCGATGGTGGCGCGGGCACGCTCAGCAGTCAGTTCTGCCAGGCGCTCCTCGTCTACCAAGGTGAGGCCCTTGGTCGGGCACGCCTCGGCACACGCCGGACCGCCGGGACGGTCCACGCACAGGTCGCACTTGAGCACGAAGCTCTTAGTCTGCGAACCCACGCGCACGTCCCCCATCAAGACGGGGACCTGCGTGGTCGCCACGCTCACGGCGCCAAAGGGGCATGCCATGACGCAGCTCTTGCAGCCGATGCAGTTGTCCTCGTTGACGCCGATGCGATGGTTCTTTGGATCAAAGAACAAGGCGCCCGTAGGACAGGCCTTCGCGCACGGAGCGTCCTCGCAGTGGTGACATGCCACCGGCGCGGAGATCTCGTAGGTGCGCGTCACGCGCAAGCGAGGTGCGGCGATGTTGCCGGGAATATCGTGTGCCTCGATGCACGCCGCCATACAGGTTTGGCACCCAATGCAGCGTGAAGAATCAGCCACGACTCGTTTATTGCCCATGTTGTTCACTCCCTCCTGAATCCCATGCCGGAGAGACCCTGCCGACGTTGCCCCGGACCGCCCGTGGTCCGGCATCGGCGTATCGAGTGCATGCGGCGAAACAGGCACTTCGATAGAATTCCTCCAACGATATAAGGTTAAATATACGCAGTTGCAGGGGGCAAACTTGAGCATAGGCCCTGCAATACGGGTGTATTGCAGGGGTTTTGGCAGGTTGGAATTATTCTCGGATAGCTATAAAGGTGAGTGTATTACATGCGTACATCCAGGGGAGATTTCACGCTCGTTTATAAAGGATGCAATACGTTTGATATATATTTCGCGCTCATTAACTTGAGTGCAATAAAGCAGTGGTTATAAGATTGGCTATTATTAGCCAATGTTGTATTTGACCATTCATATTGCACGCTCATTAAGGGGGCCAGTGATGTCATCGACGCAAAAACGAGCCATCCTGCAGGTGCGCATTCGCGAAGAGGACAAACAGCATGCCGAGCGCCTCTACGACGCCATGGGCACATCGCTTGCCGAGGCCGTTCGCCTTTTTGTCGCGCAGAGCATTTTGATGCGCAAGCTTCCCTTTCAGCCGGTCGCCGTGCGCTCAAAAGACGGCACCGCCGCCTATGGATCGCTCAAAGCATATGGGGACCCCAATCGCCGCTCCGAAGAGCGCAATGCCTGGATTGAGTACCTTGCTACAGAATGCGACGATTCGATTTTGGGTCCCGAGGAAGTAGATATCCATGAGTAGCACCATCATCGACGAGACCGTCATCCTGCGCTACCTGCTTGACGACGACGAAGTTCTGTCACCGCGCGCCGCCAAGGTCATCGCCACGCGCACCGCTCGCGTCTACCCCGAAATCATCACGCGCGTCGTGGTCACGCTGCGCGACGTCTATAAGGTTCCCCGCGTTGAGATTGCTGCGGCCATGAAAAGGCTGCTCGATGACGTCATGGTCGACGAGCCCACCGTTGTCGCCCTTGCCGTCAAACTCTTTGGCAAGACCCATATGGACTTTACCGACTGCCTCCTCGCAGCCCGAACCGCCATCTACAACGATGATGTCGTGAGCTTTGGCAAGCTCATCATCCAAGGCATGATCGATTACCGCCGCCAGCGCCAAACCACAGCCGAAGCCCGCAACCGCAGCACCGACTCCCGCAGCCGAAGCACCGACGCCACCATCGACAAGCTCCGCCACCGCCCCCGCAGCTAACCGACAGACAACGGCATCGCCCGCCCCTCAGCCCCATCCCCTCCTAAGTTGCGGTGAAATAGTTCCTGGATTTAGGCTTATTCGAGCCTTTCAGGAACTATTTCACCGCAACTTTCTGTAAGGGTGGTTTTTAGTGCCGCCGAGGGGCACTAATCAACCGTTTGCCGATATGTTTGGCTCTGACTCATGGCTCTGACCTGCCCCGTCAAGCTTTTGGTCAGTTCATGGCAAGGTCTGGCGGACCAAATATGGGATAGCGTAGTGTCATTCACTCCCCCTCGAGACCATGGGGTCGAAAATGAGTCATGATAAACGCTGTTCCAAACCGCAAATAGAGCTGTTCTTCCAGTTATTCGAGGCTCATCATGGCGGACACCTGTTTGTAGCTACCAAAAAATGGGATGAACGCCGTGCCTACGCGCTCATGCAAAAAGAGATGATTATTCGACTCTACAACCATGTCTACGCTGACCCCGCGTATTGGAATGACCTCGGCGTCGAAGATCGCATCTTTCAATTGGCATCCGCTATTGCGGTCGTTGAACCGGATGCCGTGTTTTGTGGAGCAACGGCGGCTCTGCTCTATGGCATCGGTTCTGCATATTCGCTTCTCGACAAGGTACAAGTGCTGCTGCCGCGTTCCACCAGACGCGATATGTACGAATTCGTTGAATACCGACGCTGGCGGCCGGGCGACGTATGGCAACTCGGCCCGTTTACGTTAACGGATCCATATCGCACGGTGGTCGACATCGCTCGAACGAGCGCTTTTCGATATGCACTAGGCTATGTCGACGGGTTGGCTCGTGAGTACGGTGTCGAGCGTGAAGAATTGCGTGCATATGCACAAGCGAACTGCCGCGGACTGCACGGCATTGCGCGCGCATTTGACGTTTTTGAACACATGGATGGCAGATCGGATAACGGCGGAGAATCCGAAGCACGGGCGGCAATGATTCTGGCGGGAGTTGCCGCTCCCGAACTTCAGGTTGAAATCACTCGACCGGGAAACGCCGGCTATTATTTGGCAGATTACGGCTGGCAGATGCCAAACGGCTCTTGGATGCTGGCTGAGCTGCATGGACTAGGCAAGTTTGAGGACGATGCCCAAAATGATCCGGAACATACTGCGGCAAAAACCTATCGAGCTGCCCTCATGCGCGATGCGAACCTGCGTGCCATGGGCCACAACGTCATCCATTTCAAGCTCTCAGACACCTACGATGTCAAAGCGTTCGGCTCAATGATGCGCGACTACGGTATACCAACCACAAAACCCTACGTAGACTCCTGACCGGCTGCCCTCATCTTCTCGGCAACAGAACCCATCATCGACCCAACCCGCTCGGCCTCAATAAGTTGCGGTGAAATAGTTCCTGGATAACAGCTTTGCGGCT
>CABUVH010000139.1 GCA_902494935.1 uncultured Collinsella sp. | reverse complement strand
TTAACGGCGTCGAGCGCACGACGACGGAGAATAAACCGCTGCTGCGCTACCTGCGCGACGACCTGCATATCCATTCCGCCAAGGATGGCTGCTCCGAAGGCGCTTGCGGCACCTGCACCATCCATGTGGACGGTGCGGCCGTCAAGGCGTGCGTACTGACCACCGCTCTTGCCGCCGGTCGCAACATCGTGACCGTCGAGGGCCTGCCCGAGGACGTGCGCGAGGCCTTTGTGTACGCCTTTGGTGCCGTGGGCGCCGTGCAGTGCGGTTTTTGCATCCCCGGCATGGTCATGGCGGGCGCGGCGCTCATCGCTGAGGACCCCGAGCCCACCGAGGAGCAGATCAAGTACGCCATTCGCGGTAACGTCTGCCGCTGCACCGGCTACAAGAAGATCATCGAGGGCATTTCGCTGGCAGCTGCGGTGCTCCGCGGCGAAAAGCAGATCGACGAGGACCTGGAGCGCGGCGACGACTACGGTGTGGGCAAGCGCGCCTTCCGCATCGACGTGCGCAAGAAGGTGCTCGGCGAGGGCAAGTATCCCGACGACATCGACGAGCTCGATCAGCCGGGCCTGACCTATGCTAGCGCCGTGCGCTCCAAGTATCCGCGCGCCCGCGTGCTCTCCATTGATACCTCCAAGGCCGAGGCCCTGCCCGGTGTGGTGGGCATCCTGCGCGCCGAGGACGTGCCGGTCAACCAGGTCGGCCACCTTATCCAGGACTGGGACGTCATGATCGCCCAGGGCGATATCACCCGCTGCGTGGGTGACGCCATCGTGCTGGTGGTCGCCGAGGACGAGGCGACGCTCGAGAAGGCTAAGAAGCTCGTAAAGATTGATTACGAGCCGCTGGAGCCCGTGCGCAACATTGTCGAGGCTAGGGCTGCCGACGCCCCGCGCCTGCATGACAGTTTCTTTGCCTTCGGCAACACGGTGGAACTCAAGGACAACGTGTGCCAGAGCCGTCACGTGACGCGCGGCGACGCCGCCAAGGCGCTAGCGGAGAGCGCGTTCACCGTGACGCAGCGCTTTACCACGCCCTTTACCGAGCATGCCTTCTTGGAGCCCGAGTGCGCCGTCGCCTTCCCGTACAAGAACGGCGTCAAGGTGCAGTCGACCGACCAGGGTGCCTACGATACGCGCAAAGAGTGCGCCCACATGTTTGGCTGGGACAACGAGCCCGAGCGTGTGGTTGTCGAGACCATGCTTGTGGGCGGCGGTTTTGGCGGCAAGGAGGACGTTTCGATCCAGCACCTGGCCGCGCTTGCTGCCTATAAGCTCCAGCGTCCTGTGAAGTGCAAGCTCACGCGTGCCGAGTCGCTCGCGTTCCATCCCAAGCGCCACGCCATGGACGGCACCTTTACGCTGGGCTGCGACGCCGAGGGCAACTTTACCGGTCTGGACTGCGAGATCAACTTTGACACCGGCGCCTACGCGTCGCTGTGCGGCCCGGTGCTCGAGCGCGCCTGCACGCATGCCGTCGGCCCCTACAAGTACCAGAACACCGACATTCGCGGTTTTGGCTACTACACCAACAACCCGCCCGCCGGCGCGTACCGAGGCTTTGGCGTTTGCCAGTCCGAGTTTGCGCTCGAGAGCCTGATCGACCTGCTGGCAGAGAAGGTCGGCCTGGATCCGTGGGAGATTCGTTACCGAAACGCCATCGAGCCGGGCGAGGTTTTGCCCAACGGCCAGATTGCCGACTGCTCCACGGCGCTGAAGGAGACGCTGCTCGAGGTCAAGGATGCCTACTATGCGCATCCCGGACACGCCGGTATCGCCTGCGCCATGAAGAACGCCGGCGTGGGCGTGGGCCTGCCCGATGCCGGCCGCTGCAAGATTCGCGTCGAGAACGGCGTGGCCGTGGTCTATGCTGCCACGTCCGACATCGGCCAGGGTTGCAACACGGTCTTTTTGCAGGACGTTGCCGAGGCATGCGGCCTGCCGCTTCGCTGCATCGCCAATGGCGAGTGCTCTACCGAGAACGCTCCCGACTCCGGCACCACGTCTGGCTCGCGTCAGACGGTCGTGACCGGCGAGGCCGTGCGCGGTGCCGCCTTCCTGCTGCGCGATGCCATGCTTGACATCGAGGCCGGCAAGTCTGCGCCCGCCGCTCCCGTGAATGCGCATGGCGACGGCGTCAAGATTGAGTACGACGACGGTCGCGCCTATCAGCTGCGCACGCAGGAGCTCGTCGCCGGCCAGGGCATGCATCCTCAGGATCCCGCGACCGCCATCAAGGCGCTCGAGGGATGCGAGTTTGGCTACGTGTATCTGGAGCCGACCGACAAGCTGGGTGCGGATGTTCCCAACCCCAAGAGCCACATCTGCTACGGTTTTGCCACGCATGTGGTCATTCTGGATGATGACGGCCGCGTGAGCGAGGTCTATGCCGCGCACGATTCCGGCAAGGTGGTCAACCCCATCTCCATCCAGGGTCAGATCGAAGGCGGCGTGCTCATGGGTATGGGCTATGCGCTTACCGAGGACTGGCCGCTCAAGGACTGCGTGCCCCAGGCAAGGTACGGTACGCTCGGGCTGTTCCGTGCGCCCGAGATCCCGAATATCCACGCCATCTACGTGGAGAAGGACGAGCTGTTGCCCGTGGCATACGGCGGCAAGGGCATCGGCGAGATCGCAACGATCCCCACGGCGCCCGCCGTGCAGAACGCCTACCGCGCGTTCGACGGCAAGCTGCGTCCCGATCTGCCCATGGTGGATACGCCATACAGCCGCGCCCGTCACCGCGGCTAGGGTAGGGCGCGGACAGCCATTGTTGACGGGCTGTTCGCGCTCAACATCAACTGTATATGCTGCGCCTTTGGCCCCGGCTCCATCGCGAGCCGGGGCCTTTTGTTTGGAACGCCTCCGCATACGGAAACTGCGTCCCGGATTTGGCGCTCAGAACGGGACACGCTTTCCGGATGGCATGTTTGGCGGAAACTACGGCCCAGTTTTTGGCTCCAGAACGGGATACATTTTCCGGAACGGTCCACGTGCGGCGGTGTATCGCCCCTTTTCGTGCGCCGCTTGTCGAATTACGTTATAGCTAGCTATATTATAGGAAGGTATAATATAGCTAGCTATAACGTAAGGGAAGGATGGCCCTATGTTTATCGGAAGAACAGCGGAAATGTCCGAGCTCAATCGACTGTATGGCACGGGCTCCTTTGAGATGCCTGTGATTTACGGCCGCCGTCGCGTGGGCAAAACGCGTCTTATCACGGAGTTCATCCAAGGCAAGAAGGCTATTTACTTTCAAGCTCGTCGTACCAATGCAGTGGCAAACCTGCACGGCTTTAGCCAGGCGATACTTGCGGGTTCGGTTGGTGCTGCAGGTGTGTCGTTTCGTAGCTTTGACGAGGCATTCGATGCGTTGGCCACCATGGCTCGCACGGAACGTTTGATTGTTGTGATTGACGAGTATCCCTATCTCGCCCAATCGAATCCCGAGATCAGCTCGTTGCTGCAAGACAAGATCGATCACTTGTACAAAGAGACCAAGCTCATGCTTATCCTGTGCGGCTCGTCTCTTTCGTTTATGGAGGAACAGGTGTTGGGCTACGAGAGCCCACTATACGGTAGGCGTACGGCCCAGTTTAAGATCATGCCGCTCGATTTTACGACGACCCTCGGGTTGTGGCAGAGCATGGGTCGCGAAGACGCTGCAGTTTGCTATGGCATGACGGGTGGCATTCCTGCATATATCGAGAAAGTCGATCCTGCCGCACCGCTCAAGGACAACATCAAACGTCTATTTCTTACTCCTACGGGCTATCTCTTTGAGGAGCCGAGTAACCTGCTGTTGCAAGAGTGCCGCAATCCCGAGCAATATGATGCGATCGTGCAAGCAATTGCTCAGGGGCGCTCGAGGATCTCGGAGATTGCGAGCTCTACGGGAATCCCTGCGAGCAACGTAAAGAGCTATGTGGATAAGCTGGCGTCGCTTGGGATTGTCGAGCGCGAGCTGCCCCTAAACGAGACGAGCAATAAGCGAGCCGTGTATCTGCTGAGCGACCAGATGTTTAGGTTCTGGTACAAGTTTGTGCCGCAGAACATTGGGCTGATTCAAAACGATATGGCCGAGATGGCGTATAAGCGCATTGAGCCGCACGTATCGGATTACATGGGTACGGTCTTTGAGCTTATATGCAGGCAATACGTGTACGAACTCGCGCGCGCGGGCCAGCTCGATGTGGTTCCGGCGAGCGTCGGGCGCTGGTGGGGGACGGACAATCGCACACATACGCAGGAAGAAATCGACTTGATTGTTGACGATGGCGAGGGCGCTGCGCTGTTTGCGGAGTGCAAATGGCGCAATGAACCGGTTGGCGAGGATGTGCTGCAAAAGCTCGTGCACCGAAGCGAGCTCTTTAGACGGCAGCAAAAAAGCTATGCGATCTTCTCGAAGCGAGGCTTTACGCAAGGATGTCAGGATGCTGCGGCGAGCAGGGGAGATACCAAGCTGATTTCGTTTGCCGAGATGTGCGAGCGGAGATAACCAAGCGCGCTCTGATTTGATGCTCGGAATGGGTCGCGCTAAGGATGCCAAGCGTAAAACCTTCAATGAAAATGGCGTAAAAACTACATCTGTCATGGCGTAAAAACTACATTGAAAGTAGCGTAAAATCAGCATTGAGAATGGCGTAATTTCGCATATCGCATGATAGAGAGGGACGGCCGTCTATGGATGCACCAAAGAGATTGACCCAAAAGGGATATAGGCCCCGGCTCATAGAGGAGCGCCTCGACACCCTTATGCGGGCGTTTGGCTGTGTGGAGATCAACGGCCCCAAATGGTGCGGCAAGACCTGGACGGCGCTCTCTCGCTCGGCGAGCGTCTCCAGGCTCGATGAGCCTGCGCAGCGTGCGGCGGCAGAGGTCGACCCAAGCCTGGCGCTCATCGGCG